>JBDSKT010000252.1:0-10735 GCA_039916765.1 Sphingomonas sp. | reverse complement strand
TCACGCGCGAAAATCGCGCGTGCGGCAACGGCGATCCGGTCACGCGCCGGCTGTGACCGGAGCGGTGTCGTGGAAGATGGCGTGGTCATAGGCTTCGGTTAGCGATGAAAGCATCGCTTGCCAATCTTGCAGACAAGTGTATGCATACAAACGTCTGCAAGGAAACATATATGTCGATGACGCAAAGTAGCTCAGCTGAAGCTGGCCCCACGGTTTTGCAAATCGCGGCGGCGGTCGGCTTCGCCCTGTCGATGATGGTCCTTGGTTATGTGAAGATCGGCGTGCCCCCTGTCGTCATTGTCGGGGGGTCGAGCATTGCCGGTTTGGCGCTGTGGCTTCGCACATACCGCAACGGCTCGATCGCACCCGAGATCATCCTGCCCCCGTTCCTGCTGACCGTCGCGGGGCTCGAAGTGCATATGGGCGAAGAGTATCTGTCTGGGTTTGGGCCGGCGATGAGCCGCCTGTTCGATATCAGCTGGAGCGAGTTCGGCTTTCTACTGATTTTCACGTTCGTGGGACCGGTACTTTATGCCCTGACCGCACTCGGTCTGTTCTGGCGTGTCCGGCTGGCTGGCTTTCTGGCTTGGTTCATTTTCATCGGGCCTGGCGTGGCCGAGTTTACCCATTTCATATTTCCGCTGATCAAGCCGGCCATCGGGCCGCACGACGTAGGCGTGCTGACCGAGGCGGTGAGCAATGGCCGGATTATCGCGAACATGCAGAACTATTGGTTCCAAGTGACCGGCCGTTACTATTTTCCGGGAATGTACACGGCAATCTTGCCAATGATCCCGGGTATATACGGCATTCGTGCGGTCCTTCGCGCCGATCGGGAACGGCGTCATCGCCGCGACCGCACCACCTCACAGCCGATCCCAGCGTCCGGGTAGATGTCGGTCTTCATGGTCCGTACCCGCACGCGGGCGACGCGCTCGTCGGCCAGGCATAGCGCCGCGATCGTATCGCACAGCGCTTCTTGCAAGGCAAAGCGCTGCTCCGCCGCCAACGCCAGGATGCGGTCGCGAACGAAGTCGTAGTCGAGCACGCGATCGATCGAATCCTCATCGAGCGGTACGGAATAATCGACGGTCATTTCCACGGTGATCTCGACGCGCTGCGGCTCCACCTCGTGCGGGTGGATGCCGAGGCGGATCATCACCGAGAGCCGATCGAGGATGATCGTGAATTCAGCCACGCGCGCGCTCGAACATCACGTCGCGGTTTCGCGGTAGAAAGCGCTGTCCGGCATCGACGAATAGCGTCTGGCCCTGCAAACCTTTAGCACCGAGCAGAAAGGCGACGACGTCGGCAACGTCGCGCGGTTCGACCGGGCGCCGCAGCAGATTCTGTCCGGCGACGGCGCGGAACTCTTCATCGGTCTGGTCGCCGCTTGGCAGCGACAGGCCCGGCGCGACGGCATTCACACGGATGCGCGGGCCGAGCGACTGAGCAAGCATCGTGGTCGCGCCCGAAAGTGCCAGCTTGCCAGAGGTATAGGAAAAGAAATCGGGGTTCAGATTGGCAATCTTTTGATCGAGAATGTTCACGACGGCACCGTCGGCGACATCGTCTTGTCGCGCCAGTGCCGCGGCGAGGAGGACGGGAGCGACATGGCCGACCGCGTAGAGCCGGGCGAGTAGCGCGGGATCGATGTCGGGCGGCGTGTCATATTCGAAGGACGAGGCGCTGTTGACCAATCCGTCGATCGGTCCACCCGCCACGTCCCGCGCGCGGGCGAACAGGTCGTCAATCCCGGTGCTGTCGGCCAGATCTGCGTTCACGACCCCGGCCGCGCCGATCTCATCGGCCAACCGTTTCGCTTGGGCGGCCGATGCGCCGTAATGGATTACGACGCGCGCGCCCTCGCCCGCCAGCCGCCGCGCGACGGTCGCGCCAAGCCGCCGCGCGCCGCCGGTGACGAGGACATTGCGCGGCAACGCTAGCAACCCATCAGCGCGAGCACTTCCTTGCGGCTGCGCTCGTCGTCGCGGAATACGCCCATCATGCGGCTGGTAACCATGCTGACGCCAGGCGTGCGCACGCCCCGCGCCGTCATGCAGGCGTGGCTTGCCTCGATTACGACCGCAACGCCGTGCGGCTTGAGGTTTTCCCAGATGCAGTTGGCGACCTCTGCGGTAAGACGCTCCTGCACCTGCAACCGCCGCGAATAGGCGTGCAATACGCGCGCCAGCTTGGAAATGCCTACCACCCAGTTGGACGGAAGATATGCGATGTGCGCCTTGCCGATGATGGGCGCCATATGGTGTTCGCAGTGCGACTGAAACGGAATATCCTTGAGAATGACGATCTCGTCATAACCGCCGACCTCCTCGAAAACGCGCGACAGATGGTGCGCCGGATCGTCGCCATAACCCGCGCAATATTCCTTCCATGCGCGCGCCACACGCCGAGGCGTATCGACCAATCCCTCGCGCGACGGATCGTCGCCAGCCCAGCGAATCAGTGTCCGGACCGCCTCGGCAACCTCATCGGGCACCGCGACCTTGCGCGAATCTCTGCCCGGTTCCTGCTTTTCCGGCATCTCCGGATCACGCTCCATAACCGTTCCTTCGTTCGATCCGGAAAAGGTGACGCTACGGCACCCTAGATCAACCGGATATAAGTTCAATTTTGCAACTGTCTCATTTGCGCCACAGCGGCGCAACCCCACCGTTTTGCGCCGATTACGCCATTGACGCGCGATTCGCCTGCACGCTAGTTTGCCATACCAGATTTACGAATTGCGTAGCCGACTCCAAGATCGGTCGCAGAGCAGAAGGGGATGCCACCATGAAGAAGTATCAGCTGTTCGCGGCCACTGCCATCGCGATGATCTACTCGACACCCTCATTCGCCCAGACCACCCCGCCTGTCGATGCCCAGGCGAACGCCGACGAGTCCGATATCATCGTCACGGCGACCAAGCGCGAGCAGACGCTGCAGGATGTGCCGATCTCGGTATCGGTCACCAACGCCGCCACCGTTGAGCAGGCGCACATCGTCGATTTGAAGGACCTACAGTCGGTCGTACCCTCGCTGAAGGTCACGCAGTTCCAGAGCGCAGGGCAAACCAACTTCACGATCCGCGGTTTCGGCAACGGCAACGGCAATGACGGTATCGAAAGCTCGGTCGGTGTTTTCATCGATGGTGTGTACCGCTCGCGCTCCGCCGCCGCGCTTGACGATCTGCCCGAAATCGAGCGTGTCGAGGTGCTACGCGGCCCACAATCGACCCTGTTCGGCAAGAACGTGTCGGCCGGCGCCATCAGCATCGTCACCAAGAAACCGTCCTTCACTTGGGGCGGCAAGGCGGAAGTCAGTCTAGGCAATTACGGCCTGATCAATCCCAAGGCGACGATCACGGGGCCGATCTCCGATACGGTGGCGTTCCGCTTGTCGGGCAGCCTCAACCAGCGCGACGGCTATTTCACCAACGCGGTGACGGGCAGAGACGTCAACGACAAGAATCGCGGATCGGTGCGCGGCGACTTGCTGTTCGAGCCGTCGTCGGACCTGTCGATCCGCATCATCGCCGACTACAACAAAATCGACGAAGTGTGCTGCGGCGCGGAGACGATCTTCAACGGGCCGGCTACGCTCGCGATCAAATCACTCGGCTTTGCGGTCAACGATACGACGCGGACCTTCGATCGCCAGTTGGTTTTCAACACCAGCCCCAACAACGTGCTGGTCGGTAAGGGCATTTCGGGACAAGTCGATCTGGACGTCGGTTTCGCCAAGCTGACCTCGATTACGGCTTATCGGGACCAGACTAACGACACGACGCTCGACGTTGATTTCACCGGCGCCGATATCGCGAACCAGACGACGTCGAACCGGAGCAAGAACTTCACCCAGGAATTGCGTCTTGCATCGAACGGCAAAGGACCGCTCAACTGGCTGATCGGCGCTTTCTACGATCATGAAAATCTGCGCACTGGGCGCGATATTCGTTTCGGCAAGGACGCCCGGGCATTCGTAAACGTGTTGAGCCAAGGGCTGATCACGGGGCTCGAAGGCTTGCAGCGTGCCGGTGGTGATCTTTCGGTCATTCCGGGCCAAACCTATTTCGGGGCCGGCCAGGGCATCGCCGACAACTACACCCTCAAAACCGACTCTTTTTCCATCTTCGGCCAAGCCGATTATAAGATCGGTCATCTAACGCTGACCGCCGGAGGCGCGTACCTCAACGATCACAAGGCGGCGACATCCAACGTCGTGCTCAACGACCGGTTCTCGCTGCTCAATCTGGAAAATGTTTCGACGCTTGGTAACCTACCTTTTGCGGCGTTGCCTGCCTCGATCGCTGGCTGCCTACTGCAAAAAGGCTTCAACCCGGCGACGACAGCCGGGCGCGTCCCCGTCAATCTGTTCGGCGCTACATTAGGTGGTTTCCTGCCCGGACCTGGTTCCGCGCCCTGTCCAGCGTCGCCTGCCGGCGTGAACCCGTTCGGGCTCAACGCGCTGCAATTCTTTTACGCCAATTCGTCGGCGCACGGTCCGATCAACTTTCCTAATGCCAACGAGACCGGCATCCTCAAGGGCGACAAATTCACTTATGCTCTGCGCGCCGCCTATGATCTCGGCGCTGTCAATGTTTACGCAAGCTATTCGACCGGATGGAAAGCGGGAGCCTTCAATCTTTCGTCCGATGGACGCCCGCCAGATGCCGCCGGTATTGGACGCACAGCCAAACCGGAAGAGGTTACGGTCTACGAAGCCGGGCTGAAGGCAAAATTTCGCGGCGGATTCTTCAACCTCGCGGTGTTCAAGCAGTCGATCAAGAACTTTCAGTCGAACCCGTTTAACGGAATTGGCTTTGATCTGCTCAACGCCGGCAAGGAATCAGTGCGGGGTGTCGAGGTTGACGCCGCCTACAGGCCTATCACGTGGTTGGCGCTGACCGGTGCTGTGACCTACCTCGACCCGAAATATGATTCCTTCACCAGCGCGGGTTGCGTAACGTACGATCCGGTCTGCACGATTGACCCGGTTTCAGGGCGGAGGTTTCGCGATTTATCTGGCCGGAAGCCTGCGGGAATTTCGAAATGGAACGTCAATACTTCCGCGACGATCAACCACACCTTCGACAACGGGCTCGGTTTCTATATTCGCGGTGAATATGATTATGCCAGCAGCATCCAGCTTACCGAGACAGTACCCCCGCAATACGACACGTTCGATTTCAACGTCGTCAATGCGAGCATTGGATTTACCGATGCAAACAACAAACTCGAGGCAGCGTTCTGGGTGCGCAACCTAACCAAAGACAATTACTTGATCAGCGCTTTTCCGACAGTCGTTCAGACCGGCAGCTACAGCGGCTATCCCAACGAACCGCGCACGTACGGCGTGACACTGCGCAAGAGTTTCTGACGAACGCCAACGCGGCGGCGATAAGCCCCCTCTCCGGTACGCCGCAGAGGGGGTTTCTTTTGCGCAGCACTACCGGCCGAATTTGCGCGCAAGTTTGATGCGGGAAACGGGCGAAAGCATGCCGGTCGGCCCGATCCATCCGTAAAACGCGAGGTTCCCCTGTCAAAACACCCTCCACGCTCCATTGTAAGGCGTGACAACCGTCAAAAGGCGGCGCACAAGAGGGCAGCGCTCAGGAAGGCGTAGCTACGCTACCGGTCGCGAACGATAAAACAGGAAGGATATTTATGGCAGACGCACCAAAGACTGGCGGCATCCACGCGCCGGTGACCCCCTCGCCCGAGCTGGCCGCCGTCGTCGGCAGCGAAAAGCTGCCCCGGAGCCAGGTGATCAGCAAGGTGTGGGACCACATTAAGAAGAACAATCTCCAGAACCCCGAGAATAAGCGCGAGATTCTCGCCGACGACAAGCTCAAGAAAGTCTTCGGCAAGGACAAGGTCACGATGTTCGAAATGAACAAGCACATCGCTAAGCACGTCAAGGCGTAACAACCGCCCGCTACGGTTTGAGACGGGTGTCGGGGCGCAATGTTCTGGCACCCGTTTTCATTCGGGCGTCATGTGAGCGAGACGGTGGTGCCCCCGGCGAGATTCGAACACGCGGCCTACGGTTTAGGAAACCGTCGCTCTATCCGGCTGAGCTACGGGGGCACGGGGGCGATGCCTAATGGGGGCGTCCTCGCGGGTCAATCGGCGGGCTAATTGAGTGCCTCGGGCGGGATGACGGGTAACAGCAGCGGCGCACACGGCACACCTTCCTCGACGAGCGCCTTTGCCTCTCGGGGCGTTGCCTGGCCGTGGATCGGCGCGGACTCGATCTCGCCCGCATGCATCGCGCGCGCCCTGTCGGCGAACGAGCGACCGACCCACTTCGAGTCTTCCAGCATCTTGGTTTGCGCGGCGGCGAGTTCGCGCATCGCCGCCTTGACCAATTGGGGAGGATGTTGCTGCGCGGGCCGCGTCTCAGCAAGCGACGTCGCGTTACCTTTCACGCCAATGTTGGGCGCCATCATTGCCTTATCGATTTTCCCGTCGCCGCAGGACGGGCAGGACAGCAAACCGCGCGTGCGCTGCTCTTCGTAAGCGACGCTCGAAGCAAGCCAAGCCTCGAACACATGTCCCTGCCCGCAGCGCAGATCGAACACGATCAAGGCGCGACGCCCACGTCGGGAATGGCGCGGCGGTGCGCGATCACCGGAATCCGCGAGCGCACCTCGGCAATACGCGCCGGGTCGATCTCAGCATAGCCGATGCCAAGGGCGGTACCCATGTCCAGCAACACCTCCCCCCATGGATCGACGACCAGCGAGTGGCCGTATGTCGCGCGTCCATCTTCATGTAAGCCGGTCTGTGCCGCCGCGATGACGAACGCAGCGGACTCGATCGCGCGCGCCCGCATCAACACGTGCCAGTGCGCCGCACCTGTCGGCTGGGTAAAGGCCGCGGGAATGGCGAGGACCGTCGCGCCAGTTGCACTGAGCGCCGCATAAAGCGCGGGAAAGCGCAGATCGTAACAGATCGACAGGCCCAGCCGTCCAACGGGCGTATCGATTACCGACGCGCTGACGCCGGGGGCATAGGCGGAGGATTCGCGCCAACTTTCGCCCCCCGGCAAATCAACATCGAACAGGTGCAGTTTGTCGTACCGAGCGCGGATGACGCCCGCGTCGTCGATGACGAAGCCCCGATTTGCCAGCCGCCCGTCCGCGGTTCGCACAGCAAGCGACCCGAGATGTACCCAGATGCGATGCCGCGCAGCTGCGGTGCGTACGGCAGCAAGAACGGGATCATCTGACTCTTCTCGGAGGACGGTCGCGGCTCGTGCTCGATCGCGATCGAGCAGGCCCGACATTTCGGGCGTGAAGAGCATCGCCGCGCCTTTGGCTGAAGCTTCCGCCACCGCATCGGCCAGTGCCGCGCCGTTGACGGCGGGGTCGATTCCAGTCGTCGTCTGGGCCAGCGCGACCTTCATCTTGCCAGCAGAGCGTCCAGCCTGCCGTCACGATCAAGCGCGGCGAGATCATCGGACCCACCGATGTGCTTCCCGTCGATGAACACCTGCGGCACGGTGCTCCGGCCGCCCGCCCGCGCGAGCATCTCGGTGCGTTTGGGGCCGCCCATCGTGATATCGAACTCTTCGGGCTCGACTCCCTTGCCGGCCAGCAAGCTCATCGCTCGCGTGCAATAGGGGCAAAAGGCTTTGGTATAGATTTCAACATTGGCCATGAAGAATAGGTGTGGAGAAGCGACAACAATGTCAATTGCCGGCTCGCTTGCGGACATCAGTCCATCCCGTCGCCGTCCAGAACGCGTGCCCAGCACAGGATCGTAACGCTGGCGGCTCCCGCTCGACGCAGGGCGGCGATACAGCCGTCGCTGGTCGCGCCACTCGTATAGATATCATCGACCAAGACCACGGCCTTGCCGCGCACCTTTTCACGAGCCTGTCGAGGTATGGCAAACACGCCCGCCACGGCCCTGGCTCGCGCCTTGCGCCCCATCGCGCGCAGTGGGGGCGTCGCGCGAACCCGCCGCAGCAACAGCGGATCGTGTGCCAGCCCCGTCGCTCGACAGATCGCATCGGCGATCAGTGCGGCCTGGTTGAATCCGCGCGACCAAAGCCGCCAACGATGTAGCGGTACCGGGATGACTATATCGGCGTGCTCGGGAACCAGCCGCAGCATCTGCCGCGCGACCGTTTCGGCAAAGGCGGTTCGCTTGCCGTATTTGAGCCGCAGCGCGACACCCCGCGCCACGTCGCCGTACGCGACCGCAGCCCGAATTCCGGCGTGACGCGGCGGATCCTCCTCGCACTTGGCGCAGCGAGCATCCACGCCACGATCATAGGCGAACGGTGCATGACATGTCGCGCACCAGGGCGGCGCCAGGAAGCGCATCTTTCCCCAGCATTGGGCGCAAAAACGGTGATCCTCGCGCGCCACCGCACCGCATCCGGGACAGCGCGGCGGCAGCGCCAGCGCGGCGACAAAACGAAGCGGGTCGGCCATGCGGATCACGCTTCCGCTTGTCGCGCGCGCGCCGCAGCGGCACAAGCCGCACCGTGACCGATCCGGAGATATTCGACCGCGTCGCGCGGCGCCTGCGTCGCGATCGCGCGCAACCACACTTCGCCGCGCATGCATTCCTGCGCGATGCCATGCTCGAGGGGATCGCGGAGCGGCTGACGCAAGTAACGAGGCAATTTAGCAACGTGCTTGATATCGGTTGTTTCGATGGGCGCTTTGGCATGCCTGGGGCGGCGATAACCCGCAGCGACGCGGGCGCGCGCTTTGCGACCATCGTCAGTGGCATACAGAGTGACGAGGATGTGCCGGCCTTCCCGGATAGACATTTCGACCTCGTCGTTTCGGCAGGCGTGCTCGACAGCGTCAACGATCTGCCCGGCGCGCTCGCACTGGCGCACCGGACGTTGCGCCCCGACGGGCTATTTCTAGCCGCCTTCTGCGGGGCGGGATCGCTCAGGACGCTGCGCGCCGTATTGCGCGAGGCCGAAGGCGACCGGCCCGCGGCGCGGATCCACCCCCAGATCGATGTGCGATCGGCGGGCGACCTGCTCGTGCGCGCTGGGTTCGCTTTACCGGTTGCCGACGTCGAATCGCTTACGGTGCGCTATGCGAATATCGGCGGACTGCTCGACGACCTGCGCGGAATGGGAGCCAGCAACGTCTTGCGCGATCGCCGCATGTTGCGCCGGACCACGCTGGCGCACATGGCTGAAGCCTTCGCGGCGCGGGCGGAAGCGGACGGCAAAACCTCCGAACATTTCGAACTCATATATCTTACTGGATGGGCGCCTGCTCCGGGACAACCACGGCCGGCGCGACGCGGCAGTGCCACCGCATCGCTCGCTTCAGCACTCAGATCGAAAGACTAATCATTCAAACGGCCATTGCCTGACCATCGCCGCATGAGAAGGCAGCGACCCGCATGCACCGCAGATCAGCGTATCATCCCGTCACCGCCGTGCTTGGCCAGCATCCGTCCGATCGCGTCGAACAGCGAATCCATCGCTACCGGTTTGAAAAGCACTTCGTCCGCTCCTTCCGCCAGGCACCGCTCGCGCAGATCAACAGCCGTGTCCGCTGTAACGACGATAACCGGAATATCAGCCTTGGTGTCGCCTCGACCACGGATGCGCCGCAATGCCTCGAACCCATCCATGCCCGGCATGCGCAGATCCAGCAGCACCATCGCAAAATCCTGCTCTTCGATCAGCTTGAGGCCAGCCTCCGCGCTTTCGGCACCCGTCATCACCGCTCCGGCGACGTCGAGCATATCGCTCACAACGCGCCGGTTCATCGGGTCGTCCTCGATGAACAGGATGTTCATAACAGGCGCATCACGAGGCGGACGACACGACAATTCCCTCCGATTTGGTGCGACATTATCGGATCATGCCGCTTGCGTTACAAGATTATTCGGCGGCAGGTCGTCGCTTTTGCCGACTGGAAATAGAGCAGCGGCCAGCGCCGGGCCGGCGATCGGTTTTTGGATAATCAAATCGATCCCGAGTGCCGCGAAGGTTGTGCGCTGAACGTCCTCCAACCCGGACCAGAGTAGCGCAACGCGAGCTCCGACCCTGCGCGCCGCATCGACCAGCTCGGCTAAAACCGCCATGACATCACCGGACGCCTTGATGGTCGTGTCGTCTATCAGCAGCGTGGCGATGCCGCCGCCGCGCAGGTGCTCCAAGGTTTCACCAACCGTGCTGCTCATCGCGACGGATCCGGCCCGTGGTTCAAGTATCGCGCGCAACATCGCGCGCGTGATCGGGCCGCGATCGAAGATCAGCAATGCGCCAGATCCCGGGGATCCCGTCTCTGCAGGCGCCGTGTCCGCCGCTGCGGTTCGCGTCAGAGGTAAGCTAAGGGTGAACGTAGCGCCCTTTCCCTCCTCGCTATCGACAGCGACGTCGCCCTCCATGGCGCGCGCAAGGTTGCGACAGATCGACAGGCCCAATCCGGTGCCGCCGAATTGCCGCGTGGTACCACCATCGGCCTGTCGAAATGATTCGAAAATCAGCTCGTGCTTGTCGGGAGCGATCCCGATGCCCGTGTCGCGTACGGCGATGATAAGCTGCTCGCCTTCCCCAGCCTGGAGAACGCCGGCGCGAAGCGTCACGGCACCGGTCGCGGTGAATTTGAGCGCATTGGACAGCAGGTTGAAGGCAATCTGGCGCAGCCGGGCCGGATCGCCGACAACGTGATCGGGGCAATCGTCCAGATCGAGCGTGAAGGCGAGGCCCTTGCCGCTCGCCTGCTCGCCCCACATGCGCG
>JBDSKT010000251.1:0-4432 GCA_039916765.1 Sphingomonas sp. | reverse complement strand
GCGCGGAGGTGGTTGGGCCAACGGGCGCGGTTTGCGGCGAAAGCAGCATAGCGACAGGCGGCGGTGTTGGTACTGGCGGCGGCAAAACGAACTCGGCCGAGCGGGCCGGATCGGCGCCTTGGGCTTGCGTTGCCGCAATGTCGGAGGTCGGACGCGCAGCGATCGGCGGCGCGAGGCGATCGTCAGCGGTCGGAAGGCCGGCTGCCACGACGCCGACACCAGGCGGACGAGCGTCGGTGATCGACGACTCGACCGGTTCCGCGATGGGGAGCGCCGCGAGGGGTATAGGTAGCCAGATCAGCGCCGTGCCGTCGTCGCCGGTGTCCGCGTCATCATCGTCCTGAGGCACCGCTTTGCCGCGACCGGCGAGGTTTTGCCGGGTGCCCGCCGTCGCGGGCGACAAATCGGACGCCGGCGGGCCGGCGTCGCGAAGTGCGTCGAGCGACTGCGCGAACCCGCCTGGCGCGGCGATCGGCGACAGGACGGCCGACCCGCCTTGCGTGGTCGGTGATAGGCTGATAGTCGATTCGATCATGCGTGCATCCAAGGGCCGCGTGCCCGCCACGCATTCAGCAAGGATCGTGCCGAATCTTGCGGGTCGGCGGCGCGACCTCGAGCGAACGGATCGCCATGATCGCCGCGTCGGCGTCGGCACGCTCGATCAATTTCTCGATCGCGCTCTGATCGCGCTTCGCTTCGCGGGTCGCCGCCACCGCGCGATCGACGACGGCTTGCGCGGCGTAAAGACGCGCGTCCGCCGCCTCGGCCGACTTGTGCAATCGATCGCGAAAGCTGGCCGCGGCGACCAGCGAGAAACCCTGGGTCGCGGAGGACGTGGGCGCGACGCTGTCGGCAAGCTGCGCGATGCGCAATTTCAACGTCGCCTCGCCATCGAAACGTTCGACCGCGCGCGCTTCTTCGGCACGGACCATGCCGAGCTGGAGCGTGCGCACGCGCAGCAGTCGCGCAAGCCGGTCGGGCTTAGGCATCGCCGAACACCCCGGTAAGTTCGGTCACCGCATCCTCGAGCGATACGACGTCGTCCGGGTCCTGGCGGATATATTCCATCACCGCCGGGTGACACGCGATCGCCGCATCGATCGCCGGATCGGCGCCGGCGCGATACGCGCCCATCAGCACGAGGTCGCGATTTTCCTCATAAGTCGCCAGGTGGCGACGCAAGATCTGGGCGGCCTTCTGATGCGGCTTGCCCACGATATCGACCATCACCCGGCTGACCGAAGGACCGAGATCGATCGCTGGATATACGCCGCGCTCGGCGAGCTGGCGGCTGAGCACGATATGTCCGTCGAGAATCGACCGCGCCGAATCGACCACGGGGTCGTTTCCGTCGTCACCGTCGGCGAGCACGGTGTAGATCGCGGTGATCGACCCGCCCGACGACACGCATGTCCCCGCGCGCTCGATCAGGTTGGGAAGCATCGCAATGGCGCTTGGCGGATAACCGCGCGCCGAGGCGGGTTCGCCGAGCGCCAGGCCAATCTCGCGGCCGGCATGCGCGACGCGGGTGAGCGAATCCATGATGAGGAGCACCTTCTTGCCCTCGGCCCGGAAGCCTTCGGCGATCGCATGGGCGCGCAGAGCGCCGCGGATGCGCAGCACGGGCGAATGATTGGCTGGCACCGCAACGACGACGGAGCGCGCGCGCGCCTCGCCGGCAACCTTGGTTTCCAGGAAATCGGCCACCTCGCGGCTGCGCTCGCCGATCAGGCCGATCACGATCACATCAGCCTGTGCCGCGCGCACGATCATCCCCAGCAACACCGACTTGCCGACGCCGGAGCCGGCCATGATGCCGATGCGCTGTCCCTGCCCCACGGTAAGCAGCCCGTTGATCGCGCGCACGCCCACGTCGAGCGGCTCACGCACGCGACCGCGATCCAGTGGCGATTGCAATTTGCCGGCGAGCGGCCATTTGGCAGCCCCTCGGATCGGGCCCAGCCCGTCGATCGGCTTTCCCGCGCCATCGACCACGCGACCAAGCAATGCGGCGCCGACCTCGGCTTCTCCCGGAGGACCGATCGGGCGGACCGGCGCGCGCGGTAGCAAGGCGGCGGGTCCGCCCAGGTTCATCAGCAGCGTGCGCCCGTTGCGAAAGCCGATAACCTCGGCCTCGACTCGTCCCGCACCCCCCGGCTCGATGTCGCCGACCGCGCAAATGGTGCCAACCGGAAGCGTCAGTCCGATCGCCTCCATCAGCAACCCGTCAAACGACGCCAGGCGGCCGGAAACCTTGGGCTTGGGCGCGAAATCAAATCGCGCGAGCGATTCCAGATAATCGCCGGTGAAACGGTTGAGCATGGCTGGATCAGGACCCGGTCGAAGGCGACGGCACGGCAATCCGTTCGATCGCCTGCGCTAGCTGCTCGAGCCACAATTCCGGCCCGTCCTCGACGATGGTCGATGCGGATTCAAGCACGAAACTGCCGCGCGCCACTGCAGCATCGCCGACCGCGAACACCGTCTTGGGCAGCGCGCCGTCGAGCATGGCGATATCGTCCGGGTGGACGCGCAGCATCGCCGATTCGGCGGCGTCGGCCAGTAGATCGGCCGCGACATCGATTCGCGCGGCGAATAGCGCCGGAGCGACCCCGACTTCGCCGACCAGTTTGCCGGTGAGAAAAAGCACCGTCTGCCGCAACTGCCGCGCGATACGCTCGCGATCGACCCGGCCTTCGGCCCGAAGCGCGGCGATCAGCTCGGCGAGCAACGCCTGGTCTCGCGTCTCGCCTGAGTCGATTTCCGCGCGAGCGGCCGCCTTACCCTCGGCGAATCCGGTGGCGCGCGCCGCTGCGACCGGGTCGGCAAAGCCGGATGTTGTCTCCTGCGTTGCCGTAAACGGATCCCAGCCTTCGGTCGGGTTACCCGACGGGTCGGCGGGGCTGAAGTGTCGCGGTTCGCCACCCTGCGGGGCGAACGATACCGGTCCGCGATAAGCGCGATCGCGCAGATCGGCCGGCGCGAACCCTTCGGGTAGCGCGAACGCCGCCTGAAGCGCCTGGGCGACGCCCTGATTGCGTCCGGCAAAGCCGGCGACGAACTCAGACATAATCGTCGTCCCCGCCGCCGCCCATCATGATCGTGCCGTCCTTGGCGAGGTTGCGCGCGATCTGGATCATGACCTTCTGCGCTTCCAGCACTTCGGTCAGCTTCATCGGTCCCCGCGCCTCGATCTCGTCGCGGATGCCGTCCGCCGCGCGGCTCGACATACAGCCGAGGAAGCGTGCGCGGACGGTCTCATCGACGCCCTTCAAGGAACGGACGAGGATGTCGCTATCGACGTTGCGGATCAGCGTGCCCAAGTTCTTGTCGTCGAGATCGAGCAGGTTGTCGAAGACGAACATCGCCTCTTCGATCGCCTTGGCGGTCTCGCGGTCGATCTTGAACAATTTGGGCATGACGCGCTGCTCGGTCGACTTGCGCGCGCCGGACAGGATCTTGGCCGCCTCGCGCGTGCCGCCCATCATAACGCCGGCTGATTTCGCCGGCTTGTTGACGCGGCCGGCGAGCACGGTGCGCAAGGTTTCGATCGCCTCGGGCGTGACGGGGCCGAGCCGCGCGATGCGGTGGAGGATGTCGGGTTGCGCGCTGTCGGGCAGCAGTTCGAGCACCTTGCTGCCGATCAACGGATCGAGATTGGCGATCATCACCGCGGCGATCTGCGGATGTTCCTTTTCGATCAGCCCGGCGATCTCCTCGGGCTCGAGCCAGTCGAGCATCTCGATCTGGCAGGCATCCTGGGCCGGGACGATGCGCGACAGGATCGAATCGGCCTTTTCCTGGCCGAGCGCGAGGGTCATCACCGCCTCGATCTGCGGGCGCGGATCAAAGGTGATGCCAGTGCGCTCGCGCGCCTTGCCGACGAAATCGTCGAGCACGAACTCGACGTCGCTTTCGCTGACATCGGCGACAGCGAACATCGCCTTGCCGAGCTGACGCACTTCTTCGGGGTCGAGCTTCTGGAGGATCGCCGCGGCTTCTTCCTCGCCGACCAGCATCATCAGCACGGCGGCGCGTTCGACGCCGGTGTAGGTGCGCAGGGGTGCGGTCACTTGGCGTCCGCCTTGATCATGTCGCGCACCGCCAAAGCGGCGCGTGCCGGGTTGTCGCGGGTGAAGCCGCGCACCATGCCGATGCGATCGTCATAGTTGCGCGCGTCGGCCATCGCGTCGACGCTGACAGGTGGGCCGCCGGCATTGCCGCCACCACCGCCGCCTGCGCCATTGTTGTTCGCGCCGCCCATTTCGCGACCGAGCGCGAGGCGCGGGCCGGCATCGTTGCTGCGCTTCATCAGCACCTTCGACAGCGGCCGCACCCCCATGATCAGCACGAGCAGGGCAATGACGATCGCGGTGACGTTGCGGGCGATAACCGCGACCCAGCCCGATTCATACCAGGGCTGGGCGGCGCC
>JBDSKT010000250.1:0-13993 GCA_039916765.1 Sphingomonas sp. | reverse complement strand
CGGGCATAGGCATGCGCCTTGTCCTCGAGATGCACCGCGCGGAGCAGTTCCATCGTCCGGCGCCTGGCCTTTGGCACGCCGTACAGGCCGGCCTGGATCTCCAGCGTCTCGAACGGCGAGAAGAACGGATCGAACAGGATTTCCTGGTTGACGATGCCGATCGACGCCTTTGAATTGCGCGGGTGCGCGTCGATGTCGAAACCCCAGATCGAGGCGCTGCCGCCGGTTTTGTTGACGAGCCCCGCAAGGATGTTGATCAACGTCGACTTGCCCGCGCCATTCGGCCCGAGCAGCCCGAAAATCTGCCCGCGCGGCACATCGAACGACACCTCGTCGAGCGCGCGTTTGGCTGTTCCGGATCGGGGCGCATAGGTCTTGGACAGGCGGTCGATCGAGATGGCGGCGTCAGTCATCCGCCGCCTTTAGGCGCGGGCGCAACCAAGCTCAATGCCGCTGCGTTGGTGGGTGCGATCAGGAGAGGCGCGATGAAGAACCCGCATGCCGGCGACACGGTCAGCTGGAAGAGCCATGGCGGCGAGGCGCACGGCAAGGTCGTGAAAAAAATCACCTCGCCGACCAGCATCAAGGGTCACAAGGTCGCGGCCAGCAAGGACAATCCCGAATTCATCGTCGAAACGGGCGAGGGGAAACGCGCGGCGCACAAGGCGGCCGCGCTGACCAAGGATTGAGCGTTCCGCCGGCGCGCCGCGAGAGGATGACGAGCGCGGCGCGGCGCGATAATCAGGCGCATCGCAACGCCGGAGCAGCCGATGGACACCGCCGTCATCCTCAAGCATTTCGACCGTCCGGACGAAGTGCGCACCTTCGAGAAGGGGCGGTTCGAACTCGTCCGCCTGGGCGGCATGACGATCGGCCGCGCGACCTACCAGCCGGGCTGGCGCTGGTCGGCCGATGTCGGCGCGGCGATGGGTGCGGCGAGCTGCCATGTCGAGCATGTCGGGATGGTCGTATCGGGCTGCGCGACCGCGGCGATGGACGACGGCAGCGTGATCGAAATGCGCGCCGGCAATCTGTTCTACGTGCCGCCGGGGCATGACAGCTGGGTGGTCGGCGACGAGCCGTACGTTTCGCTCCACTTTCTCGGCGCCGACGATTACGCGGCGAAGGATTGAGGCCGGGGCGGCACGCCAAGCCGATTGTCTCGCCCGATCGGCCTTGCTATCGGCTCGTTCATGGTGCCTCCGCCCGAAACCGTCCGCGTCTCCCACGCCCGCATCGCCTGCGACGGCGCGACCGACATTCCCGGCGGCGCCTCGCTCGGCCATCCGCGCGTGTTCCTTCAAATCGATGAGCATGGCTATGTCGATTGTGGCTATTGCGACCGGCGCTTCGTGCTGATCGGCGGCCCGGCGGACGGGGCGGACCAGAGCGCGCTCGGCGATATCGCGTCCGGCGCCAGCCGGTAAGCGCGGCGAGACGCCGCTGGCATCGGCGTCCAACGCCACTATATCGGCGGGTATGACCAAGCCCGCCGATCCCCGCGCCTTCCTCTACCATGACGGCCAGCTCACCCCCGAAGAGGCGCAGCGCCTGACGGCGACCGCGCTCGGCAAGGCCGATGACGGCGAGCTGTACCTGCAATACCGCAAGTCCGAGGCGTTCGGCTTCGACGACGGGCGGCTGAAGACGGCGAGCTACGACACGCATTCGGGCTTCGGCCTGCGCGCGGTGTCGGGCGAGACGACCGCCTTCGCGCACGCCAACGAACTCAGCGCCGCCGCGATCCTGCGGGCCGCCGACACGATGGCGTTGATCGATCCGTCAAAGGGCGCCAAGGCACCTCCGCCGCAGGGCACCAACCGCCACCTCTACACCGATTCCGACCCGCTCGACCTCGTCCCCTTCGCCGACAAGGTGAACCTGTGCCAGACGATCGACGCCGCCGCCCGCGCGCGCGATCCGCGCGTGGCGCAAGTGTCGGTGTCGCTGTCGGGCAGCTGGCAGGTGATCGAGATCGTCCGCGCCGACGGCTTCGTCGCGACCGACGTTCGGCCGCTCGTCCGCCTCAACGTCTCGGTCGTGGTGGAGCAGAACGGCCGCCGCGAGACGGGCAATTTCGGGCTTGGCGGGCGCTATCTCTACGACGACCTGATGCAACCTGTGACCTGGAACCGCGCGATCGACGAGGCACTGGCACAGGCGCTGGTCAACCTCGATTCGGTCGCCGCGCCGGCGGGCGAGATGACCGTGCTGCTCGGCCCCGGCTGGCCCGGCATCCTGCTCCACGAAGCGATCGGCCACGGGTTGGAGGGCGATTTCAACCGCAAGGGCACCAGCGCGTTCTCGGGCCGGATCGGCGAGCGCGTCGCGGCGGCGGGCGTGACCGTGGTCGACGACGGATCGATCGCCGACCGGCGCGGCTCGCTCTCGATCGACGACGAGGGCACGCCGACGCAGGAGAATATCCTGATCGAGGACGGGATCCTGAAAGGGTATATCCAAGACCGATTGAACGCCCGGCTGATGGGCGTCGCGCCGACCGGCAACGGCAGGCGGGAGAGCTTCGCCCACGCACCGATGCCGCGCATGACCAACACCTTCATGCGCGCCGGCAACGACGATCCCGCCGAGCTGCTGTCGCGCGTCAAGAACGGCATCTTCGCCAAGTCGTTCGGCGGCGGGCAGGTCGATATCGTCTCGGGCAAGTTCGTGTTCAGCTGCACCGAGGCGTACAAGATCGAGAATGGCCGCCTGGGCGCCCCGATCAAGGGCGCGACGTTGATCGGCGACGGCCCCTCCTGCCTGACCCGCGTCGAGGGGATCGGCAACGACTTCGCGCTCGACGAGGGCATCGGCATGTGCGGCAAGGGCGGGCAGAGCGTGCCGGCGGGCGTCGGGCAGCCGACGTTGCTGGTCGGCGGGCTGACGGTCGGCGGGACCGCGGTGTGATCCCCGACCGGGCGCCGCGCGGCTGATCCGCCGCGCCGGGCGTCGATGCCTGGGCTAGCGATCCGGGCGAGCTACCTCAGGAACGACGCTCCCAGCAGCAGCAACAGCTTGACGTCGATCGCGGTGCCGGCGGCGCGCTTTTCGGCGACAAACGTCGCGACATCGGCGATCGGCACGCGGTGGACCGCGATATCCTCCCCCGCCACACCGCCGCCGTCGCTGACCCGCGTCAGGCCTTCGGCGCGCACGAGGTGGAAATATTCGCTGACCATGCCGGGCGAGGAATAAAAGCGACCGAGCGATTCGATCCGCGTCGCGCGGTAGCCGGTTTCCTCCTCCAGTTCGCGCGCGGCGGACGCCTCGACGCTCTCGCCGGCCTGCTCGTCGCCGACCAGCCCGGCAGGCAGTTCTAGGCAATGCCGGCCAAGCGGCACGCGGTATTGCTCGACCAGGATGACGTGGCCTGCATCCACGGCGAGAATCACCGCCGCGCCGATGCAGCGCGTTCGCGACGCATATTCCCACCGTCCGCGCTTCTTCGCCGCGATGAAGCGCCCTTCCCAGACGGTTTCTTCGGGCGCGTCCTGGTCCGGCGTCAAAGCTCGATCAGCCGGTCGGGCAGTTCGTTCACGTCGGCATCGGTCTTGGGGAAGGTCTCAGCCAGGATCGTGCCGATCGCATCGACCGCCGCCGCCATGCCATCACCCGCGCGGCCATGGCGCACCTCGGCGACGAGCGCGATCATCGCGTCGCCCCAGCGCTCGGGCGCGACGGCCGTACCGACGCCTTCATCGACGACGATCTCCGCCATCCGCTCGCCGAGCGACAAATACAGCAGCACACCCACCCGTGCCTGCGTGCGCCGCTCCGCGCCGACGGTGAAATATTGCACCGCCCGCCGCCGCACCCGCCGCGCACGCGTTGTGCGGGGTGTGAGCGCCAATCGCACGGGCGCATGGGCCAGCGCGTAACGCACCGCGAGAAACACGATCGACTCGATCGCCAGCACCGCGAACAGCATCTCGCCAAGCGCGGGCGCA
Organism: Sphingomonas sp.; assembly: GCA_039916765.1. GTDB lineage: Bacteria > Pseudomonadota > Alphaproteobacteria > Sphingomonadales > Sphingomonadaceae > Sphingomonas. The sequence continues at coordinate 10,043 of JBDSKT010000250.1, read as the reverse complement.
TCCCAGCCGCCGGTGAACCACGCGACCTTGTCCGCGAGCAGCGCCGGCGCGAAGGCCGCGAGCGCCACGACGAGCAGCATCGCCGCGACGGCATAATGCAACGCCACGTCGTGATACGGGTCGGACTGTTCGGCGACGATGGTCACGATCTCGCCATCGGTGCCCGCTTCGGCCGCGGTCACCGCGGCGGTGACGCGGTCGCGCTCGGCGGCACTCAGGTGTCGGCCTGCCATCACCAGCCGCCCGACGCGCCGCCGCCGCCGAAGGACCCGCCTCCGCCGCCGGAAAAGCCGCCGCCGCCCCAGCCGCCGCCGGAAGAACCACCGCCCCAGGACGACCCGCCGTCGCCCCATGACGATCCGCCGCCGCCGCGACTGTTGAGCAGCGCGCCCCACAGGATCGCGTTGCCCAAGCCGCTGCTGTGCCGGCGACCGCCCGCGCCGCCGCGAAAACGCGACAGCATGATGAACGCGAAGACCACGATCCAGAAGACCAGCGCGATCGGGAAGCCGCCCCCGCCGCCACTGCGCTCGCGATGCGTCTTGTCGAACGCGCTGATCGCGGCGTCGGTGCGCGCCTTCGCTTCATCCGGCGAGGCGCGAAGCTGCTGGATCAGCGCGTCGGTGCCGACTTCCATCGCCTTCGGCACGTCGCCCGCCCTGAGGATCGGCGTCATCCGGTTCATCGCGATGTCGTTCGCCAGCGCATCGGTCACGATCGGCTCGAGACCGTAACCGACCTCGATCCGGGGGCCGCGATGACCGGCCGGCTCGTTTGGCGCGATGAACATCACGATGCCGTTATTCACGTCGCGCAAGCCCACGCCCCATTCGCGCCCGAGCTTGTAGCCGTAATCCTCAAGCGGATAGCCCTGCAGATCCGGGATCGTCGCGACGACCAGCTGGCGGTGCGTGTCCTTTTGCAGCGCGGTAAGCTTGGCGGTGAGATCAGCCTTGGTCGCCGGCGGCAGGATGTTGGCGGCATCGACCACCAGACCGGTGAATTTGGGAAAGGTCTGCGCCTGCGCGACGGCGCCGGTCAGGATCGACCCGACCAGCGCCAGCAGCAAGTAGAACAAACGCATCGGCGGTGCCTTTCAGCGTTCCTGGATCAGCTGTTATTGCCGAAATTCACCGTTGGCGCCGTCTCCGCGCCCGGCGTCGTCGCCTGGAACGGCACCATCGGCTTGGCGCCATAGAAAATCTTGGCGCCGACCGCGTCGGGGAAGGTGCGGATCGTCGTGTTATAGCTCTGCACCGCGCTGTTATAATCCTTGCGCGCGATGGCGATGCGGTTCTCCGTGCCCTCCAGCTGGCTCATCAGCGTGGTATAATTGCCCTGGCTCTTGAGCTCGGGATACGCCTCCTGCAGCCGCTGCAGCGACATGGTCACGTTGTTCTGCGCCTGCTCGTACGCCTGCACCTTGGCGGGGTCGGTCAGATCGTCGCCCGACACCTTGACCTGCGTCGCCGAAGCGCGCGCCTGCGTCACCTGCACCAGGATGTCCTTTTCCTGCGCGCCGGCGGCCTTCACCGTGGCGACGAGGTTGGGGATCAGGTCGGCGCGGCGCTGGTAATCGTTCTGCACGTCGGCCCAGCGCGCCTTGGTGTTTTCCTGCGACGTCGGCACCGAATTGAGCCCGCAGCCCGAGAGGCTTGCGGCGGCGGCGAGTACGAATGCGGCACGGTATGTCATCGAGAAGTCCCTCCACCCTTGCACGCGCCAATGTAGGGACCTGTACGGGTGCCGCAATGGGGTATCGCACCGCTCGCCCGCCCAGGGTCGCGGCGCTAACTTGTATCAATCTCCAAAACTGCCAAGATGGCCACCCTTCCAGACGGCGGAGAAGATCGCATGTTCGGTGAATTCAAGACCTTCATCATGCGCGGCAACGTGCTCGATCTCGCGGTCGCGGTGATCATCGGCGCGGCGTTCAGCAAGATCGTCACCTCGCTGACCGACGACATCATCATGCCGGTGATCGGCAAGATCTTCGGCGGGCTCGATTTCTCGAGCTATTTCATGATCCTCGGCGCCATCCCGGAAAAATATACCGGATCGCTGACCGACTATGCCGCGCTCAAAAAGGCCGGCGTGCCGCTGCTCGGCTATGGTGAGTTCGTCACGCAGATCGTCAACTTCGTGATCGTCGCCTTCGTCATCTTCCTGATGATCCGCCAGGTGAACAAGCTGATGCCCAAGCCAGACGCGGCGCCGGCCGCCGAGCCTGCGGACGTGACGCTGCTGCGCGAGATTCGCGACGAACTGAAGAACCGCGCGGCGTAATCAATCGCTCAGGCGGCGACCAGATCCTCGGCGGTGGCATCGGCCAAACTGGTGCCGTCGAGGATCCGCGCGGTCTCGTCACGCACGCGCATCATCGCGTGGCGGATCGCGCAACGCGCCTCGTCCTGGCAATCCCGGCACGCGCGGTAGGCGGTACGGCTGACGCACGGCACCAGCGCGAGCGGCCCCTCGATCACGCGGATGATCTCGCCGAGCGAGATGAGGTGGGTCGCGCGCGCCAGGCGATAGCCGCCCAACTTGCCGCGGTGGCTATGCAGGAACCCCGCCTCGCGCAGATCAGCGAGGATCATCTCCAGAAACTTTCGCGGCACGTTTGCCTCCACCGCGATCCGGTTCATCGGGATCGGCGGGCCACCGGCGGGCGCTTCGGCCAGGAACATCATCGCGCGCAGCGCGTAGCGGGAACGCTGGGTCAACATAATACTATCGCCATGGCGGGATATTGTGGCGAGCGAATGGCGGGCTTTGCAGTTCGCGCGCGCTATCCTATATTGGTCGGGCCGACGGGTTCGCCCCGAGGCTATGGCGATAAACTGCGGCGTGAAATAGATGCAGCGGACCCGGGGGCAGTACCCGGCGGCTCCACCAAAAGCCTCCAGATGCTTTCGAGCGGGCGGGGGCCTCTGACGGGGCCGAACCAGGATCGACGTGTATTGAAAGGCGCTGTTTTTTCCCGGGCTGAGTAACCCGTAAAAGGCTCAAAACCACAAGTGCTAACGATAACGAAGCACTCGCGATCGCCGCGTAACCCAAGGCCTAACGGTCTAAGTTACAAGGCTTAAGCGCGGTCCGGGCCGCACCGGGCAACAGAAGCGGACACCGGCGGTCCGGGGAGCACCGAGCAACAGAAGCTCCCCACCTTGCCCATATCTCCAGCCGCCGTGGCGCCCGGTGCTTGCGCTCGCCGGTGCGCTGCCACACACTGAAGGGCGTAACCGCGAACTGCTTCAAGTGAGAAAAGTCGATGGCGACCTCGCTATATGACCTAAGCGTGCCGACCTTCCTCCAGACCGTGCGCGCGGTCGGCGGTTTCCTCGATCGTGCAGCCGATCATTGCGCGGGGTCGGGCGCCGATCCGGAGGATTTCGTGGATGCGCGCCTCTTCGACGACATGGCGCCTTTCCATTTTCAGATCGAAGCAGCCTGGCACCACGCGGTATGGGGGCTTGAAGCGGCGAAGACCGGTGTGTTCGCCCCGCCCGCGCTGGTCGGGCCCGTGCCGTTCGCCGATTTGCGCGCCATGATGGTCAAGGCTGAAACCACGCTGGCGGCGTACACGCCCGACGAGGTGAATGGCTGGGCGGGAAAGGATCTGGACCTGCAGATCGGCCCGCGAAGGCTCGCCTTCACGCCTGAAACCCTCATCCTCTCGTTTTCGCTGCCCAACTTCCATTTCCACGCCGTCACCGCCTACGACATCCTTCGCTCCCGCGGCGTGCCCCTTGGAAAGCGCGATTACGAGGGGCGGTTGCGCACCAGGTCGGCCTAGCCGCGGCACGGTGGTCCGGCGCCATCACGCCGATTGCCGCCAGGGCTAAACCGCCTCCCGCGCCGCCTTCAGATCCTCGACGAAGCGCGCATACTCCTCCGCCGCCGCGCTCCTGTCCTCGATCCGCAGCAGATAGCTCGGGTGGACCGTGATCCACCCGATGCCGCCGCCGTCCGGCAGCTCGATCGCCCGCCCGCGCTCGCGACCGATCGTCACGGTCTTGCCGAGCAACGAGCGCGCCGCGGTCGCGCCGAGCGCCACGGTGACCTTCGGCCGGATCAGCGCGCGCTCCTGATCGACCCACCAGCGGCAGGCCTCGATCTCGCCCGCGCCGGGCTTCGCGTGGATCCGCCGCTTGCCGCGTTGCTCGAACTTGAAATGCTTGACCGCGTTGGTGACATACACGCGCGCCCGGTCGATCCCGGCCTCGCCGAGCGCGCGGTCGAACACCTGGCCGGCCGGTCCGACGAACGGCCGTCCGGCGAGGTCCTCCTGGTCGCCCGGCTGTTCGCCGACGAACATCAGCGCGGCATCGACCGGCCCCTCGCCGAACACCGTTTGCGTCGCGTTGCAGTACAGGGGGCAGCGCGTGCACCCCGCCGCCTCGTCGCGCAGCGCGGCCCAGGCCGCGTCGGCATTGCCGCCGATCGCCGTTCGCGCCTTTTCGATCATTCCGCTCTCCCGTGCCTGGGCTTTCGCGATCAGGCCCGGCACCAACGCGGTCTCGGGCATGTTCTTCCAATATTTGCGCGGCATCTCCTTCAGCATTGCGCCGATCTTGACGCGCGCCGGATTGAAGATCGACGCGTAATAGGTCTTCCACACCTCTTCGACCGGGTCGCCCGCTGGTGCATCGCCCTTCGCCGCGCCCGGGCCCTCGGTCATGGCGGCGCCGTCCCAGTGAATCGACAAGTCGGGCGTCAGGATCGACCAGCGCATCGCGGCGAACCGATCGACGAAGAACGCGGCGTTGCGCCGGACGATATGATGCTCGGGCTCGAACCAGGCGACGAAGCGAACACCGTCCCCGTCCGCGACCTCGCGGAACCGCAGGAAGGCCCGCATCTTGTGGATGTCGCGCCGCACCGCCTTTGCCAGCGCGTCGAGCCGACGGAGCAGCGGATCGGCGGCGTCCTCCATCAATTTCGGCTCGTTCCGCAGCCGGGCGAGCACCGTATAGAGCAGGGCGAACCGCTCGGGATCGGCGTGCAGCACCACGTCGCGCGCCAGATCGAGAAAGGCACGCGGCACGGTGAAACCCGGTGACGGGGGCGCCGCGCCGTGCGTATCCTCACCGCCGGCGAACAGATCGCGCGGCGCTTCGCCGACCTGCCACAGCACCTGTTCCGGCGCGACGCCCTGCGCGGCCAGCCCCCGCGCGGCATCGCGCCAGCCGTCGAGATCGTCCTCGGCGGCAAGCGTCACTGTCCGCATCGCGGTGGCGGTCGGGATCGGCGATCGTGCGGCGTCGGCCATGCTGATGTTCCGTTAGGCTCGACAGGGAAACGACGGCGTCGGCGTTCCGTTGCGTTACGCGAACAGCTCCATCTGTTTGGCGCGCGGCACGACCAGCGGGCGCACGTCGGCGCGATCGGCCAGCGCGACCGGACGCCAATCGTCGGCGATCAGAAACGGCCGCACCTTCGCGACCGAGACGGTGAGCCGCGCGACGTCGTCGAGCCGCAGCCGCCGCCAGCGCCGCGCGGCGAGGATGCGACCCACAGCGCGCGTGCCCAGGCCCGGCACGCGGAGCAGCATCTCCCGCGGCGCGCGATTGACGTCGACCGGAAAGCTAGCGCGAAACTTGAGCGCCCAAGCGAGCTTCGGGTCGATATCGAGCGGCAACATCCCCGTCGCATCGTCCGCCGCCGCGACGACCTCGCCCGGCGCGAAGCCGTAGAAGCGCATCAGCCAGTCCGACTGATACAGCCGGTGTTCGCGCATCAGCGGCGGGCGCTGCAGCGGCAGCACCGCGCTCGCATCGGGAATCGGCGAAAAGGCCGAGTAATAGACCCGACGCAACCCGAACCGATCGTACAAGGTCGATGCCTTGGTGACGATATCGCCGTCGGTCGCGGCATCGGCGCCGACGATCATCTGGGTCGATTGCCCCGCCGGCGCGAATTTGGGCGCGGATTTGTACCGCTTCTTCGCATCGGCCGTGTCGAGGATCGCCGATTTCAACCCGCGCATCGCGCCCTCGATCCGCGCCTCGGACTTTTCCGGCGCCAGCCGCTTGAGCCCGGCGACGGTGGGCAGTTCGACGTTGATCGACAGCCGGTCGGCATGGAGCCCGGCCTGATGGACCAGCTCAGGATCGGCATCGGGGATGGTCTTCAGATGGATGTAGCCGCGGAAATGATGGTCCTCGCGCAGGCTTCGCGCGACCTCGACGATCTGTTCCATCGTATAGTTCGACGATTTGATGATGCCCGAGGACAGGAAGAGCCCCTCGATATAATTCCGCCGGTAGAAGGCGAGGGTTAGCTGCACCACCTCCTCCGCCGTGAACCGCGCTCGCCGCACGTTCGAGCTCTTGCGGTTGATACAATAATGGCAGTCGAAGATGCAGCTGTTGGTCAGCAATATCTTGAGCAGCGAGATGCACCGTCCGTCGGGCGCATAGGCGTGGCAAATGCCCATCCCACTATCGGTCGAGCCGATCCCCTTGCCGTCGCGCGACGTGCGCTTGACCGATCCCGACGACGCACACGATGCGTCATACTTCGCCGCGTCGGCGAGGATTTCGAGTTTTTGTCGGGTATCGAGTTGCGCCATTCGTTCTTTGTATGTTCCAAGGCACCCGATGTCGATTGATCTGGCTCAGTGTCGGCGGCATTGGGCCTTGCCGACAGCACGGCCCGCGCTAGGCTGCGCGGTCTGGCGAGGGGGATGCGCATGGCGATCGAGGAACCGGACGCATTCCCCGGCATGCAGGCGCCGCCGCGCGCGCGGTTGTTTTTCGGTCACCCGCTCGGACTTCCGGTCATCGCCGGCACCGAAGCCTTCGAACGCTTCAGCTATTACGGCATGCAAACGCTGCTCGTGCTGTATATGGTCAAGGCGTTGCTGCTGCCCGGCCATGTCGCACACATTGCCGGATTCGGCGGCTTCAGCCGTTTTCTGGCGCTGATCTACGGCGCGGCGCCGAGCACGCAAGCGCTGTCGTCGCACATCTTCGGCCTGTACACCTCGCTCGTCTATCTGACGCCGATCCTCGGCGGCCTCGCCGCGGACCGTTGGCTGGGCAAGACGCGAACCGTGACGATCGGCGCGCTGCTGATGGCGGCGGGCCATTTCTTGATGGCGTTCGACGTTTCGTTCCTGCTCGCGCTGCTGTTGCTGGTCGTCGGCGTGGGATGCCTCAAGGGCAATCTCGCGAGCCAGGTCGGCGCGCTATACAAGCCGGGTGATCCGCGCGGCACCGATGGCTTCCAGATCTATTATCTCGGCATCAGCGGCGGCGCCTTCTTCGCCCCGCTCGTTTGCGGGTCGCTGGGCGAGGATGTCGGCTGGCATTACGGCTTCGGCGCGGCGGGCGTGGGCATGGTGATCGGGCTGCTGATCTATCGCGCCGGGCGCCGCCACTTGCCGGCCGATCCGCTGATCCAGCGCCGGGCCGCCGCGACGCCAGCTGCGGCCGCGCCGATGTCGCGGCGCGACTGGACGGTGCTCGCCATCCTCTTCGCGCTGATCCCGGTGCTCGCGGCAAGCGCGCTCGGCAATCAGCAGATGTTCAACGCCTATCTCGTCTGGGCCGACGGCCATTATGATTTCGCGCTGTTCGGCCACCGCATGCCCACCTCGTTCCTCGTCTCGTTCGATGCGATGACCGGCTTCCTGATGATGGGCGGCACCGTGCTGTTTTGGCGCTGGTTCGGCGCGCGCTGGCGCGAGCCCGACGAGCTGCTCAAGCTGGTGATCGGCTGCGTGATCTCGTCGTCGGCGTTCCTGCTCGTGCTGGTCGTCGCGACGCACGCCGCGGCGACCGGCGCCAAGGTGCCGCTGGGTATCGCGCTGGTCGTCAACACGCTCAACAATCTCGGCTTCGCGAACGTCTTTCCCGTCAGCCTCGCGCTCTATTCGCGCACCGCGCCGCGAACGATCGCCGGAACGGTGATCGGCGTCTATTACCTGTTCCTGATGCTCGCCAATTACATGGTCGGCTATGTCGGCGGCTTTCTCGAAACGCTGCCACCGTGGCAGTTCTGGGGCATCCACGTCGCCGCGACGCTTGGGGCCGGCGCCGTATTCCTGATCGTCAAGCTCGTGCTCGGCGATCTGTTCAAGCCCCAGGCGGGAGCCGACCCGATATGACCGTCAGCCAAGCGCTGCGCCGCGCCGGGCCGTACCTCGTGCTTGCGCTGACCTGCCTGCTTGGCTGGGCCTTCAAGGGGCATTGCGGCGCGTACTGGACCGATGCGATCCAGTACCGCACCGGCTGCTACAGCGACGCGGTGCCGTTCTGGGGATTGCGCGGCGTATCGGCGGGACAGGTGCCATACGTGCAGGCGCGGATCGAATATCCCGTGCTCACCGGCGCGCTGATCTGGATCGAGGGCTGGGTGACGCGGAGCGTGTGGGGCGCATCGGCCGACGCGGCGGATTTCCTGGCGGTGGTCGCCGCCGTCAACGCGGCGCTCGCCTTCCAAGTGATGCGGATGATCGCCGCCGCCGGCGCCGATCGCGCGCGGCTCTACGCCTGGGCCGCCGCGCCGCCGCTGATCCTCTATCTCGGGCACAATTGGGACATGCTCGCGGTCGCCCTCGCCGTTACCGCGGTGCTCGCCGCGCGGCGCGGCGCGTTGCCCAACGCCGCGGGGCTGGCGGCGCTGGGCAGCGCGGCGAAGCTGTTCCCGGTGTTGCTGCTTCCGTTGCTCGGGCTGGACGCGCTGTCCGGGCGCGCGGGCGGCAGCGCCCGGACGCGGATCGAGCGCGCCGCGTGGCTGGTCGTCATCGCGATCGGTTTCTGGGGCGCGGTCAACCTGCCGTTCGCGTGGCGGGCTTTCCACAACTGGTCCGAATTCTACCGCTTTTCGAGCGCGCGCGGCGGCACCGCGGCGTCGATCTGGGAATTGCTCTCGGCCTTTCACATCTGGCGCAGCGGCATCTCCGCGCGCAATATCGCCTCGTTCGCGCTGTTCGCGGTGGGCGCTGCGGGAATCGTCGCGCTCGGCTGGCGGCGCCACGCCGCGCGGCCATGGCTGCTTTTCACGCCGGTGCTCGCCTGGTTCCTGCTCACCAACAAGGTCTATTCGCCCCAGTTCGACCTCTGGCTGTACCCGCTGCTGGTGCTGACCAGTCACCGGCTGTGGCCGCTCGCCTGGTTCGCGCTCGGCGACCTGCTCGCCTATGTCGCCGAATTCTGGTGGTTCGCCGGGCTCGCCGGCCACACCCCATCGGCAACGCAAGGCGACATAGCGGTCGCCGCCGCGATCCGCGGGGCGGCGCTGTCGTGGATCATCGTCGCTGCGATCCGCCAGCCGGCGCCACGTTGGGTCGAGACAGTGCCAGCCTGAGCTATTCCGCCGCCAGCAACGTCTCCGCCCCGCCGAGATCGACCGATACCAGCCGGCTCACCCCCTGCTCGACCATCGTCACACCGAACAAGCGGTGCATCCGGCTCATCGTCACGGCGTTGTGCGTGACGATCAGGTAGCGGGTCGCGGTTTCCCCCACCATCGCGTCGAGCAGGTCGCAGAAGCGCTCGATATTGGCGTCGTCCAATGGCGCATCGACCTCGTCGAGCACGCAGATCGGCGCCGGATTGGTCAGGAACAGGCCGAAGATCAAGGCCACCGCGGTCAACGCCTGCTCGCCGCCCGACAGGAGGGTGAGCGATTGCAGCTTCTTGCCCGGCGGCTGTGCCATGATCTCCAGCCCCGCCTCGAGCGGATCATCCGAATCGACCAGCTCCAGATGCGCGGCGCCGCCGTTGAACAGCGTGGTGAACAGTCGCCGGAAATGCCCGTCGACCGCCTCGAACGCGGCGAGCAGGCGCTGGCGCCCCTCGCGATTTAGCGTGCCGATCGAGCCGCGAAGCCGGTTGACCGCCAGCCCCAATTCCTCGCGCTCGGTCGCGTTGCCGATGCTCGCGGCTTCGAGCTCGGCGAGTTCGGTCTCGGCGACGAGGTTGACCGGCCCGATCCGTTCGCGATCGACGACGAGCTTGTCGTGCGCCGCCGATTCCTCGCTCGCCGCGCGCACCGAGGCGACCTCGAACCCGACCTTTTCGGGCAATACCGGC
>JBDSKT010000249.1:0-3783 GCA_039916765.1 Sphingomonas sp. | reverse complement strand
ACATGTCGATGTCCGCTCGGCCGGCATTCCGCTGTTTACGCTCGCACGATTGCCCGCGCTCAAGCCGGTGCCGTCCGATCCCAACGCGCCGACGCTGCCCGACCTCGACGTCGATATCGGCCGGTTGCAGGTGGGCAGAATGGTGCTGGGCGCGCCGGTGACGGGCACGCGGCGGGTCATGACGATCGACGCCGCCGCGCACATCGCCGACCGGCGCGCGCAAGTGAGCAGCCATGCCGCCGCGCTCGACGGGAGGGACCGGCTGACGCTGACGCTCGACGCGGTGCCCGACGACGACAAACTGACCCTGGACGCCACGCTCGACGCGCCCACCGGGGGCATCGTCGCCGGCATGGCCGGCCTGCACCAGCCGTTGGTCGCCAGCATCAGCGGACGAGGCAGCTGGAAGGCCTGGGCGGGCATGGCGCGGGCGACGATTGGCGGACAATCGCTCGCCGATCTCGATCTGCGCGCCAACAATGGAACGTTCGCCGTTCAGGGCCCGCTGCACCCCGGCCTGATTCTGGCGGGTCCAGTCGCGCGGCTGACCGCCCCTGCCTTGCTCGTCAACCTCGTCACTAAACTCGATCAGCGCCGCGCCGATACACGGCTCACGCTGCGCTCGACCGCGCTGGCGGTGGAAGCAAACGGGATGCTCGATTTCGCGCGCAGCCGCTTCGGTGGACTGCAGGTTGACGCGCGGCTGCTCACCCCCGGCGCGATCGCCGACAATCTCAACGGCCGTGACGTGCGCGCCGCGCTGCGGCTCGATGGCGCGTTCGCAAAGCCGCTGATCGACTACAAGATCACGGCCGGGGCAATCGGCTTCGGCACCACGATTGTGCAGGGGCTCTATGCGGAGGGACGCAGCCGGGTCGAGGCGGGGCGCATCCTGATCCCGGTATCCGCGCATATCGCCCGCGTCACCGGGCTGAACGCCGCGGCCGGCGGGCTGCTGACCAACGTCGCGATCAACGGCGATCTCGCGGTGGCCGGCAGCAAGATCCTGTCCGACAATCTGCGCATCCGATCCCCGCAGATCGATGCCACCGCGATCATCGTCGCCGATCTGACGACCGGCATGTACCGCGGCGCGCTGAACGGCCGGGTCAACAATTACCACATTCAGGGCGTCGGCATCGTCAACCTGACGACTGACGTGAAGCTGGTTACCGCGCCGTCGGGTGGGTTCGGGTTGCAGGGCCGGTTCGCGGCGATGAGCGTGCGGATCGACAATGCCAGCGCGGCCGATTTCCTGGGCGGGCGCACCATCGTCACCGGCGACGTCAGCTACGATCCGCAAGGCGTGGCGCTGATCCGCAACCTCCGCATCGCGGCGCCCCGCTTCCACTTTGCCGGGGGGGCCGGCAGCTACCGCCCCGACGGGCGCATTTCCTTTTCGGGCCAGGGCAATTCGGCGCAATACGGCCCGCTGTCACTCACCGTCACGGGCACGGTCGATCGCCCGCTGGTGACGCTGCGCGCGGCTCGGCCCAATGTCGGGGTGCAATTATCCGACGTGGTGGCCGTGGTGCGCGGCACCGCCGCCGGTTATGCCGTGACCGCCAAGGGTGGATCGCCCTACGGACCGTTCGACGCGGAAATTCTGGTGCGCACCGGGCGCGGCCCGCTGACCATCGACATCCACCGCGCTCTATTCGCCGGGGTCACGTTCACGGGTACTGTCCGGCAAAGTGCCGTCGGCCCGTTCGTCGGGCACCTCGCGGCCAACGGATCGGGCATCACCGGCACGGTCGACCTGAGCGCGGTCGGCAAGGTGCAGCGCGCGCACATCTCGGCGCGGGCGAGCGGCGCGCACATTCCGGGCCAGGCCAAACTGGTGATCGACCGCGCGATTATCGAGGCGACCGCCACCCTGTACCCGCGCGCGCCCGAAATCGTCGCCGACGTGCAACTGGCGGGCGTACGCCAGGGCACCTTCGTCCTGCAGGCCGCGCGCGCGAAGATCGATTATCGCGGCGGGCGCGGCACCGCGCAGATCGTCGCCAATGGCCAGAGCGGCGCCAGTTTCCGGCTGGCGGCGAACGCGCTCCTCTCGCCCGACCTGTACCGTATCGCGGCGCAGGGGCAGGTCGGCAGCATTCCGTTCCATCTTGCACAACCCGCCGAGATCCGGGCCGCGCGCGGTATCTACACGCTCGCGCCGGTGGCGATCGTGGTGCCGCAGGGTCAGGTCCGGCTGGCGGGGCGGTACGGCGCGGGCACGAGCCAGGTGCAGGCGCGGTTCGACAATCTCGATCTCGCGATCCTCAACACCTTCGCCGCCGGCACGGGCGTGGGGGGCCGCGCGACCGGCGCGCTCGATTTCGCGCAGACCGGCAATGCCTTCCCGCGCGCCGAGCTGCGGCTCGACGTGAAGAATTTCACGCGTTCGGGCGCCGTCGAGGTCTCGACCCCGGTCGATCTCGCCGCGATCGGGTCGCTCAAGCCCGAGGGCGGAACCCTGGCGGCAATCATCAAGCGTGGCGGCGCGGTGATCGGGCGCGCGCAGGTCCGGCTCCAGCCGGTCGGCGGCGGCGATTGGATGAGCGCGCTCCAGAACGCGCCGCTCGGCGGTGGCATTCGCTATAACGGGCCGGCCGAAGTGCTGTGGAGCCTGGTGGGCATCGCCGACCAGCAGCTGAGCGGGCCGATCGGCATCGCGGCGGACTTCTCCGGGCGGCTGGCGAGCCCGCAACTTACCGGCGTGGTCCGTGCCAACGCGCTGGCTTACACCAACGAGACGTACGGCACGCGGATCAGCGCGATCCATCTCGATGGCCGCTTCACCAACGACCGTCTGGAGATCCGCGATTTCACCGGCCGCGCCGGGAGCGGGACGGTCAGCGCGAAGGGCAGCGTCGGCTTCGGGTCGGACGCCGGCTTCCCGATCGACGTGCGCGCGACGTTCGACAAGGCGCAACTGGCGCGCAGCGACGCGCTCGGCGCGACGGTATCGGGCGACTTCGCGATCACCAACAGCGCCGCCAATGGTGCATCGATCACCGGCACGCTGCGCCTGCCCGAGGTGCGCTACGAGATCGTGCGCCAGGGCGCGGCGGAGATCAGCGATCTGCAGGGTGTGCGGCGCAAGGGCACCACGCGCGCGCAAGCCCAGCAGGCGGCGGCCGGACCGCCGGGCCTGTTCAAGCTGGATCTCAACATCCGCGCCGACAACCGCCTGTTCGTCAGCGGCATGGGACTGGAAAGCGAATGGAGCGCCAACCTGCATGTCGGCGGCACCTCGGCCGCGCCCGAGATCACAGGGCCGGTCAACCTGGTGCGCGGCACCTACAGCTTTGCCGGCAAGCGTTTCGATCTCGACCAGAACAGCGTCATCCGGTTCGAGGGAGGCGCGCCGGACAATCCGTCGCTGTCGATAACCGCGACCGCGACGATCAACGGCACCGCCGTCACGCTCAACATTGCCGGTCGCGCGCAGAATCCGCAGATCACGCTGACATCGTCGCCCAGCCTGCCGCAGGACGAACTCCTGTCGCGCATCCTGTTCGGCAATTCGATCACCTCGCTGTCGCCGACCCAGGCGCTGCAACTCGCCGCCGCGCTCAACTCGTTGCGCGGCTCGGGCGGGGGCCTCAACCCGCTCGGCAAGTTGCGCTCGGCCACTGGCATTGACCGGCTGCGCGTATTGGGCGCGGACAAGGCCGCAGGGCGCGGGACCGCGCTCGCCGCGGGCCAATATATCACCAATGACATCTATGTGGAGATCATCACCGACGCGCGGGGGTTCACAGCGACTCAGATCGAAGTCGCGATTTCGAA
>JBDSKT010000248.1:0-4558 GCA_039916765.1 Sphingomonas sp. | reverse complement strand
GCTGGTTTCCGCCCGCAGTTCAGCTTCGCGCTGACCGCGGTTCCGGCGGCCGATCTGACGCTGGGTAACCACTGGTCGTGCACCGCGCCGGGCGCGCGCTTCGTCGAGCATGTCGTGGTCAGCATCGTGCTGCCCCAGGGGTTCGCCACGCTGATCGACCAACGTTACCGACGCGCGGTGGGCGACAATCAGGTCGAGGTCGTGATCACCGATCCGCGCGTCTACCGGATGCGGCTGAGCATGATGTTCGGGATCGAACTGTCGGCGGACGAGGTCGCCGCGCTCGGACTGTTCTAGCGGAGGCGCTCAGGCGCGCTCGCGCTCGAGCAGGTCGGTCGTGTCGAGCCCGAGCAGCTTGATGTGCGCGGCGATGCGCGGCCAGCTGTCCGTCACGAAATGGTCGCGCTCCGCGACGCGAAGCCGCTCGGCCGCGCCAGGCAGCACGAACATGCCGACGCCGCGCCGCACCTCGACATACCCGTCATCCTGGAAGCTCTGATACGCCTTGGCCACGGTCAGCGGGTTGGCGCCGTGCTCGGCGGCCAGCGCGCGCACCGACGGGAGCTGGTCGCCCGCTCGGTAGTCGCCGCGCAGGATCGCAGCGGAGATTGTCCCGCGCAGTTTGATGTACACCGGCGAGTCGTCGTTGCTGAGCGCTGTCATGCTTCCTTAATACAGCAATTGACGTTTTGGTCTAGTGCCCTCCGCCGCTCCAACGCGACACAATCGTACGCAAATCCGGTCGCGGGCGTTCCTCAAGTTGTTTTGCCGGGGTGCCGATGAAAATAAACCCGGCGACCCGTTCCGGCGCCGCGCCGAACGCATCGCGCACCGCATCCGAATATGCCGCCCACCCCGTCAGCCACCCCGCCGCGAACCCGGTCGCGTGAGCGGCGTGAAGCAGGTTCATGCACGCCGCACCCGCCGACAATTCCTGCTCCCAGAGCGGGATGTGGCTCTGCGGTTTGGGCGATGACAGCACGACGACCAGCGCGGGCGCCTGCCGCGCGAACGCCTCGAGCGCCTCGATCTCCAGCCGCGCGGCCTGCGGACGCTCGGCGCGGTAGGCGGTGACGATCGTTTCCGCGAGCCGGTCGCGCGCACTGCCATCGACCACCACGAAGCGCCACGGCGCGAGTTTGCCGTGGTCCGGGGTACGCGCGGCGATCTCGAGCAGCGCGGCGAGTTGCGTGTCGTCGGGGCCGGGAGCGACTAGGTCGCGCGGCTTGCCGGAGCGGCGCGTGGCCAGCAGCGTAAGCGGGGTCGTGGTGTCGTTCAGCATCGGCCGGCTCTAGCGCGATCAAGGCGAACTTTACACCCGGGCGATTGCCGTTAGTGTCGCCGCACCAGTGCCGGACCACAATGGCACGAAGACGTACAGGGAGCGACACGATGGTAGAAACGCCGACCGCGGATAGCCCGGCCGAGCCCGATATCAGCCACGTTCCGCCGCTCGCCGCGAAGACGTGGCTCGGCCATCCGCGCCAGCTCTCGCGCCTGTTCCAGATCGAGATGTGGGAGCGGTTCGGCTTCTACGGCATGCGCGCGCTGCTCGTGCTTTATCTCACCAAGCATTTCCTGCTGCAGGATCACGCCGCGAACGGTGTCGTCGGCGGCTATCTCAGCCTGGTCTATCTGACGCCGGTCATCGGCGGATTGCTCGCCGACCAATATCTCGGCTCGAAACGCGCGGTGAAGTTCGGCGCGCTGGTCATGGCGGCGGGTTATTTCCTGCTGTGCTTCGGCGGCGAGCAGGCCAAGCCCTATGCGATGATCGGCGGCACGCGCTACGCCGTCACGCAGGCCGAGGCCGCCGCGCCGCTGATCCCCAATACCGCGCCGCAGACGATCGAGATGAACGGCCAGCGCCTGACGATCCACGGCCTGCCCGACGGATCGGTGCAGTTGCTCGGCGCGGACGGGCACGTCGTGCAGGCCATGCCCGCATCGTCGTTCAGCGCCGGGGCCGAGCGTTCGCCGTATTACACCACGCTGCTGCTCTTCGCGCTTGGGCTGATCGTGATCGGCAATGGATTCTTCAAACCGAACATCTCGACCATCGTCGGCGCGCTCTACGCGCCGGGCGACCGACGACGCGATGCCGGTTTCACCATCTTCTACGCCGGCATCAATCTCGGCTCGGTGCTCGGGCAGGCGGCATGTCCGTTCCTGGTCGATCATTTCGGCTGGTGGGCGGGGTTCCTAGTCGTCTCGGTCGTGCTGCTGGTGGGCTATGCCATGGCGCAGTTCGATGGCGGGCGTCTGGACGGCTACGGCGATCCGCCGGCGCGCGAGGGGCGCGACCGCGCGCCGCTGATCTACATCCTGTCGCTGGTCTCGGTGGTGTTCTTCTGGCTGATCTTCCAGAACGTGCTGACCGCCCCGGAGGCTGTGGCCGGCAGCGGCATCGTCGGGTACGTCATCGCCACGCCGTTCCTCGGCAAGGCCCTGTTGCTGTTCTTCCTCGTCGCGGTGATCGGCATCCCGATCTGGTCGTGGCGCGCGGGCGACAAGAAGGAACGCGAGATGATGCTCGCGGCGATCATCCTTGTCGTCTTCAACGTCACGTTCTGGGCGCTGTTCGAACAGGCCGCCTCGTCGCTGACGCTGTTCGCCGATCGCAACACCACGCTCGAGCTGTTCGGCTTCCACATGTCGGCGGCGGCGACGCAGCAGTTCAATCCGCTCGTCGTCGTGCTGTTCGCGCCGGTGCTCAGCTGGATCTGGCTGTCGCTCGCCAAGCGCGGCTGGGAGCCATCGATCCAGGTCAAGTTCGCGCTGGCGCTGGTATTGGTCGGGCTCGGTTTCGTCGCGCTGTCGCTGAGCGGCGCGACCGCCGATGCGACATTCCGCGTGTCGTTATGGTGGCTGGTGCTGACCTATTTCCTGCACTCGATCGCCGAATTGTGCATCTCGCCGGTCGGCCTGTCGATGATCACCAAGTTGGCGATGGCACGGATCGTGGGGATGATGATGGGGGTATGGTTCCTGTCGATCTCGGTCGGCGAATATCTCGCCGGCGCGGCGGCGCAGGCGGCATCGGTGCAGACGGTTGGCGGGCAGGTGACCAATCCCGAACTCAGCCTGCACACCTATCTCGGCACGTTCATGACCGGCGGCGAACTGACGATCGGCGCGGGCGTACTCCTTCTGATTATCTCGCCATGGCTGAAGAAGATCATGCACGGCGTCACGTAGCAAAGCACCAATGGGGGAGGGCATGATGGACGGAACAGCCATGGTCGTGGCGGCGGCAGCCGCGTTCGTCGGCACGCATTTCCTGCTTTCCCATCCGCTGCGCGCGCCGATCGTCCGCGCGGTGGGCCTGCGTGGGTTCATGGGCATCTATTCCCTGGTCGCCCTCGCCACGCTGGTCTGGCTGGCGCTGGCCTATCGCGCCGCGCCGTTCACCGCCCCGCTCTGGCCCGTCGGCGAGGGTATCTGGGGGCCGGTGACGCTCGTCATGCTCGTCGCGAGCATTCTCCTGATGGGCTCGCTCATCGGCAATCCGGCGCTGCCCGATCCGGGCGGCAAGGCCGCGTCCGCCGCCGCGCCCGCCACCGCGCGCGGCGTCTTCGCGGTCACGCGGCATCCGATGATGTGGGGCTTTGCGTTGTGGGGCCTGTGCCACATCGCCGTGTTTCCGATCGCGGCGAACATCGTGCTGGCCGGGTCGATCGTCATCCTCGCGCTAGGCGGCGCCGCGCTCCAGGACCGCAAGAAAGAAGCGCTCACCCCCGAATTGTGGCGCGATTGGGAGGCGAAGACGAGTTATTGGCCGTTCGCCGCGATCGCCGCCGGTCGCGCCCGCTTCGGCGGCTTTCGCCCGCACGACATCGCCGGGGGCGTGATCATCTGGCTCGTCGCGACTTGGGCGCACCTGCCGCTCGCCGGGGTCGCCGCCGGCATGTGGCGCTGGATCCACCCCTAGAGACTGGCGCCGAACGCTACAGCCGCACCATCGCCATCATCCGCTCGCCATAACGCGGCCCCGCCGTCTGCCCGCGCGGCGCCGCCCGGTCGAGCGCGGCGAGATCGTCGGTGGTCAGCGTCACGTCCACCGCCGCCATGCTGTCCTCAAGCGTCACGCGTCGCTTCGATCCGGGGATCGGCACGACGTCGTCGCCCTGCGCGAGCAGCCAGGCAAGTGCGACCTGTGCTCCGCTCACGCCGTGGGCCGTGCCGATGTTGCGCACGACGTCGACGATCGCGAGGTTCTTGTCGAAATTCTCGTCCGAATAGCGCGGGTCGTTGCGGCGGAAATCGCCTTCGGGCAGGTCGTCGCGGCGTTTGATCTGGCCGGTCAGGAAGCCGCGTCCCAATGGGCTGTACGGCACGAAACCGATGCCGAGTTCGCGCGCCACCGGCAAAATCTCGTTCTCCACCTCGCGCTCCCACAGCGAATATTCGTATTGCAGCGCGGCGATCGGATGGACCGCATGCGCGCGGCGGACCGTGTCGGCACCCGCCTCGGACAGGCCGAGATGGCGCACCTTGCCTTCCCGAACCAACTCCGCCATCGCGCCGACCGTCTCCTCGATCGGCACGTCCGGGTCGA
>JBDSKT010000247.1:0-4014 GCA_039916765.1 Sphingomonas sp. | reverse complement strand
GGTCCACGCCGCGACACGATCCGGCCGACGACCGCTGAGCGCTTGCGCGCCGCCGCGCGTTGGGCAACCTTGCGGCGATGAGTGATCGGATCACCCGCTACGCCGATTTCTGGCCGCATTACCTGCGCGAGCATGCCCGGCCCCAGACGCGGCGGCTGCATTATGCCGGCACCGCGCTCACCTTCGTGTTTCTCGCGGTCGCGCTGATGAAGGGCGGGTGGTGGTGGCTGCTCGTGCCGATCGCCGGATACGGTTTCGCCTGGGGCGCGCATTTCCTGGTCGAGAAGAACCGCCCGGCGACCTTCACGCATCCCTTATGGTCGCTTGCCAGCGATTACCGGATGTTCTTCCTGTGGCTCGGCGGCCGGCTCGGCCCGCATTTGCGCGCCGCCGGCGTCGTCTCCTAGCGCGCGGCGACCTTCGCCTCGATCGCATCCCAGATCATCGCCGCCACGTCCGTCCCGTCGAACCGTTCGATCGCGACGATGCCGGTCGGCGAGGTGACGTTGATCTCGGTCAGCCATTTGCCGCCGATCACGTCGATGCCGACGAACAGCAGCCCGCGCTTGCGAAGCTCGGGGCCGAGTGCGGCGCAGATCTCGCGTTCCTCGGGGGTCAATTCGGTTTTCTCCGCCGATCCGCCGACCGCGAGGTTGCTGCGAATCTCGCCCTCGCCCGGCAGCCGGTTGATCGCGCCCGCCACCTCGCCGTCGACCAGCACGATGCGCTTGTCGCCCTTCGCCACGTCGGGGAGGAACGCCTGGATCATGTGCGGTTCGCGCCACGCGGTGTTGAACACCTCGATCAGCGCCGACAGGTTCGACCCGTCCGCGCCGACGCGGAAGATCGCCTTGCCGCCATTGCCGTGGAGCGGCTTGACGACGATTTCGCCATGCTTGGCCAGGAACGCGCGCGTCTCGTCGAGGCTGCGCGTGACGAGCGTCGGTGGCATGAAGCGCGCATAATCGAGCACGAAGACCTTTTCCGGCGCGTTGCGCACGTTCGCCGGATCGTTGACCACCAATGTCCGGTGCGCGATCCGCTCGAGCAGGTGCGTCGCGGTGATGTAACCCAGGTCGAACGGCGGGTCCTGCCGCATCAGCACGACATCGGCGTCCTCGCCCAGGTCGAGGCTGACGGCGTCGCCAAAGCTGAAATGGTCCCCCGCGACCCGCCGCACCGTGACCGGATGCGCTTTTGCCCATACGCGGCCATCGGCGTAATTGAGCGCGTCGGCGGTATAATGGAACAGCCGGTGACCGCGCTTCTGGCCCGCGAGCATCAACGCGAAGCTCGAATCGCCGGCGATGTTGATGCTGTCGAGCGGGTCCATCTGGACGGCGACGGTGAGCGACATGCGAAACCCCTGTAGTGACGCGGAGGACTTAGGGATGCGTCCGGGCAAAGTCACCCGATCCGCTCAACCGATCCACGCATTCTCGATATGGCGTGGCCGCGTGCCCGGCGCGAGCAGGATGACGTCGATGCGGATATCCTCGCCCGCGCCGGCATAGCGCGGCATGAGATATTCCGCCGCCGCCGCGACGCGGGCGAGGCGGCGTTCGTCGATCGCGAAATCGAGTTCGGCGGCGGTCCGGCGGGCCTTCACCTCGACAAAGGCGATCAGGTTGCCGCGCTTCGCCACCAGATCGACCTCGCCGGCCGGCGTGCGCACGCGCCGGTCGAGGATGCGCCAGCCCTTCAGCCGTAGCCACCATCCCGCGATCCGCTCGCCGCGCCGGCCCGAGGCCTCGGCGGCGCGGCGCTGCGTCGGGCTTCTCACCGCTTCATCTCGAGCGCCCGCGCATAGAGCGCCTTGCGGTCGAGCCCGATCTTCCTCGCCACCTCGCCCGCTGCCTTGGAGGCGGGCAGGCGGGTCAGCGCCTCGGCCAGCGCTGCGTCGCCATCGGCCGCGCTCGCCGCCTCCGGCTCGCCGGGCGGCGCGACGACGATGACGATCTCTCCCTTGGGCGGTGCGTCGGCATAGCGCGCGGCGAGCATGACGAGCGTGCCCGTCACCGCCTCCTCGAAGCGCTTGGTGATCTCACGCGTCACCGCCGCCTCGCGGTCGCCCAGCCCCGCGCCGAGCGCCGCCAGTGTCGCGGCGAGGCGTGGGCCGGATTCGTACAGTACCAGCGTCGCGCGGATGCCGGCCAGCTCGGCGATGGCATCATCGCGCGCCTTGGCCTTGCTCGGCAAGAAGCCGGCGAACAGGAACCGGTCGGTCGGGAGGCCCGCGAGGGTCAGCGCGGCGACGGCGGCGCATGCGCCGGGGATCGTCACCACCGCATGCCCCGCCGCGCGCGCGTCGCGCACCAATTTGTAGCCGGGATCGGAGATGAGCGGGGTGCCCGCGTCGGATACCAGCGCGACCACCTCGGTTGCCATCCGCGCGATCAATCCGGGGCGAACGCCCTCCGCATTGTGATCGTGATACGGCGTCATCGGCCGCTTGACCCCGATATGGCGCAGCAGCTTGGCGGTGACGCGCGAATCCTCCACCGCGATCACGTCGGCCTGCGCCAGCACGTGCGCGGCGCGCGGCGACAGATCACCGAGATTGCCGATCGGGGTGGCGACGATATAGAGACCGGGCGAGAGTTCGGCGTTCATCGGAGTACCCCCATGGCAGACACTTCAACCACCCGGCAACGGGGCAACGCATGGGGGCGGGGGGCGTTGACGCGCGGACTAGCGCTCGTCGCGTCGATTGTTCTCGCCGGTTGCCAGACGGTGGTGCCGCAGGGCGCCGAGCGGTCCAACCGGCCGCCGCCGCCGCGTGAGGCCCCCGCGCAGCAGCAAAACTATGAGGGCATACCGACCGACACCGCGCGCCAGCGAGTCGCGTTGCTCGTGCCGCTGACCGGCGCGAATGCGGGCGTCGGCCAGAGCCTTGCCAACGCGACGCAGATGGCGCTGCTCGACACGCGCAACGAGCGTATCCGGATCACCACCTACGATACCAATCTCGGCGCCGCCGCCGCCGCGCAAAAGGCGATCGCGGACGGCAACCGCCTGATCCTCGGCCCGCTGCTCGCCGCCGACGTGCGCGCGGTCGCACCCGTCGCGCGCCGCGCCGCCGTGCCGGTGATCAGCTTTTCCAACGACACCGGGGTCGCCGGCGATGGCGCCTATCTGATGGGCTATCTTCCCACCCAATCGATCGCGCGGGTGGTGAGCTATGCGCGGTCGCAAGGCGTGACGAGCTTCGCGGGGCTTGTCCCCAACGGCCTGTACGGCGAGCGCGCCTCGACCTCGTTCCTGCGCGCGGTGGAAAGCGCGGGGGGCGCGGTCGTCTCGCTGCAGACCTATAGCGGCGCGTCGTTGCCGGGGGCCGTGACCCGGCTGGCGCAGGCCGGTCCGTATCAGGCGGTGCTGGTCGGCGACAGCGGTGCCAATGCCGCCGCCGCGATGGGCTTGGTGCGCCGAAGCGGCAGCAGCGCACGGGCGCTCGGCACCGAATTGTGGAATTCGGAAAGCTCGGTCGCGGGGCGCGCATCGTTGAGCGGCGCGTGGTTCGCCAGCGTGTCGGACGGGCTGTACCGCCAATATGCCGCCAAGTACCGCGCGCGCTTCGGCAGCGCGCCGTACCGGCTGTCGAGCATGGGGTATGACGCGGTTTTGTTGACCGTGCGGATCGCGCGCGATTGGCCGCTCGGCGCGCCTTTCCCCGAGGACCGGCTGCACGACAGGGGTGGTTTCGCCGGGCTGGACGGCGCGTTCCGCTTCGACCGTGACGACGTCGCCGAGCGAGCGCTTGAGGTACAGGAGATCAGGGGCGGGACGACGGTGGTCGTATCGCCGGCGCCGACCGGGTTCTGATCCTTCTCCCCTCGCCGACACGGGAGGGGCGGTCAGCCGAGCACCACCTCCGGCAGGATCGCGTCGAGCAACAGCATCCCCGCCTCGCGCACGCGCAGATGGTCGCGGTCGCGCGCCACCAGCCCCTGCGCCGCCAGGCGGGCGACCGCCGCTTCGTCGATCAGCGCGCCGATAGGCGCCTGGCCCAGCTCG
>JBDSKT010000246.1:0-4466 GCA_039916765.1 Sphingomonas sp. | reverse complement strand
TGGGAGAAACTGGTCGAAGAGGAGGCCGACAAGCGCCTCGACCAGGACGAGGTCAGCCGCATCGCGCTCGCCGATGCCGAGGCGAACGGTATCGTGTTCCTCGACGAAATCGACAAGATCGCCATGTCCGAGCATCGCGGCGGCGGGTCGGTCAGCCGTGAAGGGGTGCAGCGCGATCTGTTGCCACTCATCGAGGGGACGACGGTGGCGACCAAATATGGGCCGATGAAGACCGACCACATCCTGTTCATCGCATCAGGCGCGTTTCATGTAGCCAAGCCCAGCGATCTGTTGCCCGAGCTACAAGGTCGCCTGCCGATCCGGGTCGAATTGAAAGTGCTGACCGAGGCGGATTTCGTCGCCATCCTTTCAGACACCAAAGCATCGCTGCCCGCCCAATATACCGCGCTGATCGCGACCGAAGGCGTGACCGTGAATTTCACGGAGGACGGGATCGCCGCAGTCGCCAGGATCGCCGCCGAAGTGAATGGCGAGATCGAAAACATCGGCGCGCGCCGCTTGCAGACGGTGATGGAGAAACTGCTCGAGGAGGTCAGCTTCGACGCGGAGGACCGCAGCGGCGAGACGCTGACGATCGATGCCGCCTATGTCGATCGCCAGCTCGCCAGCATCGCGCGCAACACCGATCTCAGCCGCTTCGTGCTCTGACCCCCGGACGTCACTTCGTATAGGGCGTGAAGTCTCCGAACGTGCAGCTGCCGCTATCGACACGCGACGGCAGATCGACGGTGCGGATGATGTCGCCACGGCAGAACTGGCCGGTGAACGACTTGGTGATCATCGCATCGCCATTGCGCAATCCGAAGCATCCGCCGCCGGTATCCGTGCGGTACAACTGGCGCGACGAGACTTTGTAGAGGATCGTATCGCCGACCCGCTGGGTATCGCGCACCCGGTTTTGCGGAATGCAACTGGTCGGCCTGCCTGGCGTGAACCCAGTTAGAGCCTTGGCCAGCTCGGCCTGGTCCTTGGCATCCTGACGCTGATGGTAATTGTCGGCGGAAAGCGCGGCGGTGCCGGCAATCAACGCGATGGCTGGAAAGATGTAGCGGTACATGACAGCGGACTCCTAAAAAGGCCCCTCAGCTACGGACTATAACGCATTTAGCCAGAAAAAGCATCTTTCGCCGCGCGCCTTTTTGCGAGCTCCCCGGCCGATGCCGCGCGCAGGAAAGGATTCGTGGCGCGTTCGAGAGCGATCGTCGTGGGTATTGTTGCCTCTTCGCGCGCGCGGGCGGCCGCGACATCGGCGGCGCGCGTGATGAGCGCGGGGTTGTCGGGCTCGACGGTCAGCGCGAAGCGCGCGTTGCTCGCGGTATATTCATGCGCGCAATAGACGACCGTCGGTTCGGGCAGCGCCGCAAGCCGCTGCATGTTGGCGAACATCTGCGCCGCATCGCCCTCGAACAACCGCCCGCAGCCCATTGCAAACAACGTGTCGCCGCTAAACAGCACCGCGTCGCCGGCAAGATGAAACACGATGTGCCCGGCGGTATGGCCTGGCGTCTCAATCACGGTCGCGACATGCTCGCCGAGCCGCACCGTGTCGCCGTCGGCCAGTGGCACGTCCAGGGTCGGAATCCGCCCGGCCTCCGCCGCCGGTCCGCTCACGGTCGCGCCGGTCGCCGCCTTGATCGCCGCGTTGCCGCCGGTATGGTCGCCGTGCCAGTGCGTGTTCCAGATCTGCGAAATGGTCCAGCGGCGCTTGCTCGCCTCCGCCATCACCGGCTCGGCCTCGGCGGGATCCACCACCATCGTCTCGTTCGATACCGGGTCGTGGACCAGCCAGATATAATTGTCGCTGAGCGCCGGAACGCGCACGATTTCGAGGTCGGTCATGTCGCTTACCATTCACCAGTATTGGGCATCGACGCCCAGGGCTCAGCGGGCTCCAGCAGGCCGTTCTGCAGCAGTTCGATCGAGATGCCGTCGGGCGTGCGGACGAAGGCCATGTGGCCGTCGCGCGGCGGACGGTTGATCGTCACGCCGCCCTCCATCAATCGCCGGCACGTCTCGTATATGTCGTCGACACGGTAGGCGAGATGTCCGAAATTTCGCCCGCCGGTGTAGCGCTCGGCCTCGCCGGTTTCGCTCGGCCAATTATAGGTCAGTTCGACCTCGGCGTTGGCACGTTCGCCAGGCGCGTTCATGTCTTCGGGCGTGGCGAGGAAAATCAGCGTGAAGCGGCCCTTCTCGCTTTCCATTCGTCGCACTTCGTTCAGCCCGAGAAGCGCGAAGAAGCGGATCGTCGCGTCCGGGTCGCTAACGCGGATCATGGTGTGGAGATAGTTCATGCGGTCGGCGCTCCGATGTGTTGGCGCGAGATAAGTGCGCGGCAGGGCCGATGCCAGTATTATCCGCCCGGAGCATCGAACTGACGGAGCGCTGCGGCCGCGCTGCGCCCTGCATCGCTGGCGGGCTTGAGCCGCGCCGCGGTGGCCCAGGCCGCCTTGGCACCCGCCGCATCGCCCGATGCGGCGGCGATATTGCCAGCCTCCAGCTGAACCGAGGGATCGTCGGCGGAGCGGGTGAGCGCTTCGGCGATGTCCTTTTTCGCGCGTGGCAGATCCTTCATCCGCCGCGCCAGCGTCGCCGAGAGCAGCCAGGCGAGCGGATCCTCCGCCGCATCGACCAGCGCATGGTCGATATCGATGCGCGCCGCCGCCAGCGTGCCCACGGCGACCAGCGCGCGCGCCCGGTCGAGCTCGGCCTCGCCGCGCGGCAATCCGATCATCGTCGCGGGAGCCAGCGCCGCATCGAGCGCGGCGCGCGCCTTGACCGGGTCGCCGCCTGCCAGCCAGGCATTGCCGGCTTGGGCCCAGTAGTTCGGCGCACGGTCGTCGTGCGCGATCTCGGCGCCGTGCGCCGCCGCTTCGAATTCCGCCGCCGCCGCGCTCCACAACGATTCGGTCGCGAACGCCATGCCGCGGCACTGCCGAGCGAGGAAGCCGCCTCCTTCGAGCTGCCACTGTCCCGCCTCGCGCTCGGCACCGGCCGGGTTGTCGCCGGTCGCGAGATCGACGCAGTGATCATACCGCGCCTTGTTCGGATCGGACGGGCCGGCCTGGATTGGGGCAGCGGGCGTCGAACCGGCCGGGATGGCGGCGCCGAGCAGCAACGGCAGGATCAAAGGCAAGCGATCACATCCTCGACGGCGCGGACCAACAGCGCGATATCCGCATCGCGCGACAGGCGGTGGTCGCCATCCTTGACGAGGAACGTCTGCACGTCGGCTGAACGGAGCAGGCCGGCAAGATGGACGGTACGTTCGGCCGGCACGTCGCGATCGGCCTGGCCCTGGATCAACCGCACGGGTACGTCGATCGCGATCTGGCCGAACATCATCCGGTTGGCCTCGCCCGATTGCCAGAAGGCGCGGGTATAGACGGTCGGCCTATCGGCATAAGGTGATACCCGTTCGATCCGCCCTTCCTGCAACAGCGTCATCTTCTCCTCGGTCGTGAAGCCCCAGTCGGTGAAATCCGGGGCGGGCGCGACGCCGACCAGCGCCGCGACCCGGTCGGGCCGGTCACGCGCGACGAGTAACATCAGCCACCCGCCCATCGACGATCCGACCAGCACCGCCGGCCCCTCGATCAGACGATCGAGCATCGCCAGCACGTCGTCGCGCCATCCGGCGAGCGTCTGATCCTCGAACGCACCCTCGCTCTGCCCGCAGCCGCCATAATCGAACCGCAGAAAGGCGCGGCCGTTGGCCTTTGCCCACCCCTCCAGCGCAAGCGCCTTGGTGCCGGTCATGTCCGAGGCGTAACCCGGCAGGAACACGACCGCCGGGCTGGCACCGGGGGTGAAGTGATAGGCGAGCGCGGGGCGGGGCGGAATGTCGGTCATGCCGCGCGCCTTAAAGCCTTACCGCGCCCGCTGGAAGGCGGGTCGGCGCGCTCTACTCAGCGATCGAATCTTCACACTCTTCACACGCTGGTGCGTTTTCAAAGACGATCCAATTTCATTTTGCGCGCGCGCTGGAAACGCGGATGGACGATGCCGGCGATGCCAAAGAGCGCGCCGGGCGGACCCGGCTCAAGGGTAATGGCACAGGAGCGTCGTGTAGGACAGCCGCACTTCCGAGCGCCAACCGGACGGTTCAGGTTACGCCCGTTTTGCCGGAAGAAAATGCGCCTGGGCAAGGGCGGGAGGGATGACCGTTCAGCCTCGACCGCAAAACTTAGCCAGCGATGAAAGTTTTGCTTGAACCTAGTTCATGCGTCGGCCAATAGTTTCCGCAATGGCTAAGTTTGCGACCGATCTGGACAAGGCGTTTTCGGCGCTCGCCGATCCGACCCGGCGGGCGATCGTCGGTCGATTGTGCGATGGACCCAAGTCGGTCAGCGAACTTTCCGAGCCGTTCGGGATCGCTTTGCCGTCGCTGCTCAAGCATGTCCGCGTTCTCGAGCGGAGCGGGTTCATCCGCTCCGAGAAAATCG
>JBDSKT010000245.1:0-6385 GCA_039916765.1 Sphingomonas sp. | reverse complement strand
GCGCATCCCCGAATATATCGCCCGCGCCTATACGACGGCGATGAACGGGCGGCCGGGCCCAGTAGTGCTGGCACTGCCGGAGGATATGCTGCTCGACCAGGTCGATGTGGCTGACCGGCCTCGGGTGGAGCGTGTTGCACAGGCTTGCGACCCCCGAGCGACGGGCGACCTTGCCGGCTTGCTCGGCGAAGCGCAGCGGCCGCTGGCGATCATCGGGGGCGCGGGATGGGACGCGAACGCCGCGCGCAATTTCACCGCTTGGGCGGAGCGAAGCGGAATTCCCGTCGCCGCGGCCTTCCGCCGGCAGGACGCTATCCCGAACGACTCTTCGGCATGGGCCGGCAATCTGGGTTACGGACCCAATCCCAAGCTCGCCGCCAGGTTGAAGGAGGCTGATCTTTTGCTGGTCGTCGGGCCTAGGCTCGGCGAGGCCACGACCGACGGATATACGCTGATCGAACCGGAACATCCCGGCCAAACGTTGATACACGTGCACCCAGATCCGAATGAACTGGGCCGCGTTTATCGCGCCGACCTTTCGATATGCGCCGGCATGACGGAGTTCGCGAATGCGGTGTCGGCGATCGATTGCCCGCGCCTTCCCGCAGGCGCGCAGGCGCACGAAGAATGGTTGGCATGGTCGACCCCCGCCCCGCGCGACGGTGTGAAACTCGACCTCGGGACATGTGTCGCCGCGATGCGCGAGGCGCTGCCCGCCGACACGATCATCTGCAACGGCGCGGGCAATTACTCCGGCTGGTGGCACCGATACTGGCGCTATGGTGGCTATGGCACCCAGCTGGCGCCGACGGCGGGCGCGATGGGCTACGGCGTACCCGCCGCCACCGCCGCCGCGTTGCGCCATCCCGAGCGGATGGTCGTCGCGCTCGCGGGCGACGGCTGTTTCCTGATGAACGGGCAGGAACTCGCGACCGCCGTCGCGCACGGCGCGAACATGCTCGTGCTGGTGATCGACAACGGCGCGTACGGCACGATCCGCATGCATCAGGAGCGTGAATTCCCCGGACGCGTCTCAGGCACGGAATTGCGAAATCCAGATTTCGCCGCGCTCGGCCGCGCTTATGGCTGCTGGGCGGAGGCGGTTGAGACGACCGAGCAATTCGCGCTAGCGCTCGATCGCGCGGTGGCGCAAACCGGCGTACGGTTGCTCCACCTGAAAACCGATGTCGAGATCATCACCGCGGGCGCGACGCTCAGCATGATCCGGGCGGGCTGAACTTCGCAAAAAAAGGCCGCCACCGGATTCCGGCGACGGCCTTCCTTGCGACCCGCTCACGGGTATCGGAACGGCGGATCTAGATATCGTCGCCTAGCGCGCCCTTAATCTTGCCGCCGAGTTGCTGTGCCTTGCCCTTGGCTTCCTGCGCGGCGCCATCAGCCTGGGTATCAGGATCGTTGCTATGCTGCTTGACCTTGCCAATTGCCTCGTTGACATTGCCTTTGATCTTGTCGGTAAGCTCGCCCATGGGGAAACTCCTGATAATTACTGCGGTGCCGACGGCCGGCACATGCCACTCCCGTGCAATTAACGGTGAACCGGCCCGCAAGTTCCTTCGTGCCAATGAGTGATCGCGCCGGCACGTTGACGGACGGCGACCGCATCTGGCTCGACCGGTTCATGATGCCGCTGCCACGAGGCGGGACGATACTCGACCTCGGGTGCGGCGGCGGCGAGCCTGTCGCCCGCTACCTGATCGACCACGGCTTTCGCATATTGGGCATCGACACGTCGGAAACGCTGATCGATCTCGCACGGCTTCGGTTCCCGCACGACCGGTGGATCGTCGGCGATATGCGTAATGTGGCGATCGACGAGCAATTCGCCGGCGTGCTGGCGTGGAACTGCCTGTCGCACTTGCCTAGAGCCGATCAGGGCGCGATGGCCGAACGGGCCGCATCGTGGATGCAGGACGGCGCCCGGCTGCTGTTCAACGCGCAAGTCCCCGACCAGGAAGCGATGGATGGTTTCCGCACCGGCTCGCGGTATCACGCCGATCTCGCTCCGGCGGACTATAGCGGCGCGCTTGCGACACAGGGTTTGGTCGAGATGGCGCATGTCGAGCACGATTCCGCTTGCGGCGGCGCCGGCGTCTGGCTGGCGCGCAAACTTTAGGGTGCGACCCTTTTCAGGAACGACATCACCGGCATCCAGTTCGAGGCAGCACCCTTTGGATCCTTGGCGGCGATGAGCGTCGAGGATCCGTGAACCCCGTTTCGCGGCACATATTGCACCGCCAGCCCTCGCGGCACGGCATGCGCGATGCGCGACGCCGCCGCTACCTCATCCTTGTCTGGCGCGGAGGTGATGTATGCCGGCACCGAAAGTTTCAAAGCGGAACCAGCGACGAACGCCTTGTCGGCAAAATATTCGCCTGGCGAAAAGGCGAGCACCGCCTTCACCACGCCCGCACTCTCCACCGCCAGTGGGAAGACCAGCGAGGACGAATAGCTGCTGCCCCACGCAATCACCGGCAAACGCCGCGTCTTGGCCCAGTCGACCGCCGCCTGAAGGTCTTGCCGCGCCTCGAGATAATCGGCCTGGTGACCGAGCGCCCTGGCCGTTTCATTGGTGCCGAACAGTCCGCCGCCCGCGCGCGCATCAACCGCGACGGCCTCATAGCCCGCCGCCGCCAGCCGGGGCGCGATCGTGGAATATTCTTCCTTGCTCGAGCCCGCTTGGTGAAACAGCAGGATCACTGCCTTCGGGTTGGCGGTGCCGTACCGAGCGGCATAAACCGTCGCGCCGTCCTTTGCTCGCAACGACAATTGCGCGGCCGGCGCCCGGTAGGCGTCCGCCGGCGCCTGGCGCTCTGCCGGGTGGCCGCAGGACCCCAGCAGCGCCGCTCCCAGCATCGCCACCGCCCCGCGCATCAAATCAATCCGGCAAGCGGGCTGGACGGATCGGCGTAACGCCGCTTGCCCATCCGTCCGGCGAGGTACGCCAATCGTCCCGCCTCGACGCCGGCTTTCATCGCCGCCGCCATCATGACCGGATCCTTCGCTTCAGCGATTGCGGTGTTCATCAGCACGCCGTCGCAGCCGAGCTCCATCGCGGCGGCCGCGTCTGACGCGGTGCCGACGCCTGCATCGACCAACACCGGCACACTCGCACCCTCGACGATCAGGCGGATCGTCACCTGGTTCTGGATGCCGAGCCCCGACCCGATCGGCGCGCCGAGCGGCATGATCGCCACCGCGCCGACATCCTCCAGCCGCTTCGCGGCGATCGGGTCGTCGACGCAATAGACCATCGGCAGAAAGCCTTCCTTGGCCAATATCTCGGTCGCGCGCAGAGTTTCCACCATATCGGGATACAGCGTCTTCGCCTCGCCCAGTACCTCGAGCTTGACCAAATCCCAGCCACCGGCCTCGCGCGCCAGCCGCAGCGTGCGGATCGCCGATTCGGCGTCGAAACAGCCCGCGGTGTTGGGCAGATAGGTGATTTTTTTGGGGTCGATGAAGTCGGTCAGCATCGGCGCGTTGGGGTCGCTCACGTTCACCCGCCGCACCGCCACGGTAACGATCTCCGCGCCCGATGCCTCCACAGCCGCGGCGTTCTGCGCAAAATCCTTATACTTGCCGGTGCCGACAATGAGGCGCGACTGGAAGGTTCTTCCGGCGACCGTCCAGGTGTCGCTGGTCGCGGTGACAGGGGTGGCGATGTTCATCGTGCTCGGACCTTATTTCAACGTGGTCCGACAAAGCCCGGACAGCTGGCCAGCGTCAACCGGCCGAGATGAACACGCTCCAGCCCCGCCGGAGCATGAAAGCATCAGCCGCCGCCCACGAAGTGGACGATTTCGATCTCGTCACCGTCCGCGACCATCGCCAGTGAAAGCGTCGAGCGCGGCACGATCTCCCGATTGCGCTCCACCGCGACCTTTTCGGGCGCGAGGCCTAATTCCGCGGCCAAGCCGGCAATGGTCAATCCAGCCGAAACCCGGCGCGCCTCGCCATTGAGAGTGATCGCGATGGTCAGATCGGCGGGCATGGTGCTCATGGTGATTTGCGATATAGGGATCGTGCACAGCGCAGCAACCGAAAGGTCCGCATCCGGATGGCCGATAGCGCCCCCGATACCGTTTTCGTCCTCAACGGCCCGAACCTAAACCTTCTCGGCCTGCGCGAACCGGAAATCTATGGCCACGATACGCTGGACGACATCGCCGGCCAGCTCGAGG
This sequence comes from Sphingomonas sp., assembly GCA_039916765.1. Classification (GTDB taxonomy): domain Bacteria; phylum Pseudomonadota; class Alphaproteobacteria; order Sphingomonadales; family Sphingomonadaceae; genus Sphingomonas. Next base: position 2,183 of record JBDSKT010000245.1, on the reverse strand, counting down.
ATCGTGCTCGCGAGCTTGGTCTGAAGATCGACATGCGACAGTCGAACCATGAAGGCCATTTGATCGACTGGCTGCACGAAGCGCAGGCGATGGGCGTAAAGGCCGTCATTCTCAACCCCGGCGGCTATGCCCATACCTCGGTCGCATTGCATGATGCGGTGAAGGCGATCAACACGTCGGTCATCGAGGTGCATCTTTCCAACCCCCATGCACGTGACTCCTTCCGGCACCGCAGTTACGTCGGTCGAGCTGCGCGCGGAACCGTCGCGGGATTCGGGGCGCTTACGTACCTCCTCGCGCTTGAAGCCGCCGCCAGGTTCTGACAGGACGCGCGCCAACAAGGGAGAACAAGGTCGCATGGCCGACAATGAAACCAGGGGGCCGATGAAGGTCGATGTCGATCTCGTCCGCCAGCTCGCCGAGATGCTCGACGCGACGCAGCTGACCGAAATCGAAGTGGAAGACGGCGATCGCAAGATCCGCGTCGCACGCAAGGCGGCGGCCGTCGCCGCGCCGGTGCACTATGCTCCGGGTCCAGCTCCCGCCGCCGCGCCTACACCTGCTGCCGTTCTGCCCGACGCTGCGCCGCCCGCAGTCGCCGTCAACGCGGTCAAATCGCCGATGGTCGGCACCGTCTATCTGTCCGCCAATCCGGAAGCGGCTCCCTTCGTATCCGTTGGCGCCACGGTCGCCGCGGGCGACACGCTGGTGATCGTCGAGGCGATGAAGGTGATGAACCCGATCACCGCTCCAACCGCCGGCACGGTGAAGGCAATCCTGGTCGAGAATGGCCAGCCGGTCGAGTTCGACCAGTCACTCGTCGTGGTCGAGTAGCGCGCCTTGCCCGAAATCAAGAAACTGCTGATCGCCAATCGCGGCGAGATCGCGCTGCGCATCCACCGTGCGTGCCATGAAATGGGCATCAAGACCGTCGCGGTGCATTCGACCGCGGATAGTGACGCGATGCACGTGCGCCTTGCCGACGAGGCAGTCTGCATCGGCCCGCCGAGCGCCACGGACAGCTACCTCAATATCGCCAACATCATCTCGGCCGCCGAAATCTCGAACGCGGACGCGATCCATCCGGGCTACGGTTTCCTGAGCGAAAACGCCAAGTTCGCCGATATCGTCGAGGCTCACAACATCGTCTTCGTCGGTCCCAAGCCCGAGCACATCCGGACGATGGGCGACAAGATCGAGGCCAAGCGCACCGCCGGGGCGCTCGGCCTGCCGCTCGTCCCCGGCTCGGACGGCGCGATCAGCAACATTACCGAAGCCAAGGCGATCGCCGAAAAGGCGGGCTACCCGGTGATCATCAAGGCGGCATCGGGTGGTGGCGGGCGCGGGATGAAGGTCGTCGAGACCCCCGAAGAGCTTGAAACGCAGATGCAGCAAGCCGGCAGCGAGGCCAAGGCCGCGTTCGGCGACGCGACCGTCTATCTCGAGAAGTACCTCGGCAACCCGCGTCACATCGAATTCCAGGTGTTCGGCGACGGCAACGGCAACGCGATCCATCTCGGCGAACGCGACTGCTCGCTACAGCGTCGCCACCAAAAGGTGCTGGAGGAAGCCCCCTCCCCGGTCATCACCTCCAACGAGCGCGACCGCATGGGCGGCATCGTCGCCAGGGCGATGGCCGACATGGGATATCGCGGCGCCGGCACGATCGAGTTTCTCTGGGAAAACGGGGAGTTCTATTTCATCGAGATGAACACCCGCCTCCAGGTCGAGCATCCCGTGACCGAGGCGATCACCGGGCTCGACCTCGTCCGCGAACAGATTCGCATCGCCGAAGGCCATCCGCTGACGCTACGTCAGCAGGACGTCGTGTTTCGCGGCCATGCGATCGAGTGCCGCATCAATGCCGAGGACCCCCGCACCTTCGCGCCCTCGCCGGGCCTGGTGAAACAGTTCCACGCACCGGGTGGCATGAACGTGCGCGTCGATAGCGGGCTGTATGCGGGCTACAAGGTGCCGCCTTATTACGACAGCATGATCGCCAAGCTGATCGTTTACGGTACGACAAGAGCTGGCGCGATCCGCCGCTTGCGCCGCGCACTCGAGGAATTCGTGATCGAGGGGATGAAGACCACCATCCCCTTGCACCGGGCGCTGATCGAGGACCCGGAGTTTCAGGCGGGCGAATACACGATCAAGTGGCTCGAGGAATGGCTGGCGAAGCA
>JBDSKT010000244.1:0-4824 GCA_039916765.1 Sphingomonas sp. | reverse complement strand
CCGGCGCGCTGCCGCAATCGGTTCCTGCCTTCACGCTCGACCGCAAGTGTGGATCGGGGCTGACCGCGGTGGCGCTCGCGGCGCGCTCGATCATCTGCGACGAGATCGATGTGGCGCTGGCCGGGGGCATGGAATCGATCAGTCTAACGGTGACCAGGGACGCGCCGCGCTACGTCAATCAGTCGGTCATCATGCATGAGCCGGCCGCCTATATCCCGATGATCGAGACTGCGGAGATCGTAGCCACGCGCTATGGCATCAGCCGCGAGGCACAGGACGCGTACGGTGCGCAGAGCCAGCAACGCGCGGCAGCGGGCGTGGCCGCGGGTGCGTTTGCCGAGGAGATCGTCTCGATCACGGTGGACAAGGCGCTGTTCGACAACGAAGGCAACCGGACCGGGGATGAAACGGTCACGTTGTCGATCGATGAGGGCATCCGCGCGAGCACGACGCTTGAGGCCTTGCGGACCCTGAAAACGGTCTGGCCGGGGGGCGAATTCACCGGCCCGGGCAACAATGTCACCGCCGGCAATGCCAGCCAGCTGTCGGACGGTGCGTCGGCGCAAATCCTGATGGACCGCAAGACCGCCGAAGCCGAGCACAAGGATATCCTCGGCATCTATCGCGGTTTCCAGGCAGCAGGCTGCGCGCCCGACGAGATGGGCATTGGCCCGGTCTTCGCGATCCCCAAATTGCTCGACCGCGCCGGGCTGACCGTGGCCGACATTGGGCTGTGGGAGTTGAACGAGGCGTTCGCGTCGCAATGCCTTTATTGCCGCGACCATCTCGGCATCGACCCCGACAAATACAACGTCAATGGTGGCGCGATCGCCGTCGGGCACCCGTTCGGCATGACGGGATCGCGCCTCGTCGGCCATGCCTTGATCGAAGGCCGCAAACGCGGCGTTCGCTGGGTCGTGGTATCGATGTGTACCGCCGGGGGCATGGGCGCGGCTGGCCTATTCGAGATCGTCTAAGGCGACCAGGCGTTAGTCTTCGCCGCCGCCGGCGGGACGTCCCGGTCCGCCACCCCTCGGCCGGCCGCCTTGGTGATCCTCGCCCATAGCGCGGGGCAGCGCCGGTAGCTCGGCGCGCTTGACCACGCCGTCATGATTCTTGTCGAGCACCGCGAAACGGTCGTCGGCGGCCTTGCGGAATTCGACCGGATCGACCCCCCGGTTGAAATTGGTGTCGGCGACGGTGATCGGCTCGGGATAGTCGAACCAGCCGTAGCGCGCGGCGCCTTGCCGGCCATAGGATGCTTGCGCGGGCGCGGTGCTATTTCCTTCGTTCCCCTGCGTTCCGCCATGGCCGCCGCGACCGGTACCGCCACCACGGCCTCCACCTCCGGCGCTCCGGCCGCCCCTGCCGCTATTCCGGCCGCCACCCTCACCTCCGCCGCCCCGCGCGCCACGTCCGGCAAATCCGCCCCCAACCCCGCCGACGCGGATTTCGGGTGGGAGGAATTTTTCGTAATAGTCGATGTCTCCGGGGTCGATCTCGCCGTCATGTTCGCGGTCGAGCACCGCGAACCACCGCGCCGCGTCCGCCTCGAACTCGGCGATCGTCAGCGCGCCATCATGATTGGTGTCCGCCTGATCGAACCATTGATATTGCGCATCGTGGCCGCGAAACGGCTCACCCATCGGGCTGATGAACAAGGGTCCGCGCTGGCGAACGCCGCCATGCCGGTGCGGGTCTTCGTCAGGCGGATCGAGCGGAGGCAGGCTGCCGGCCAGCGGCGCGCTATGGACGTACGGAGGCGGCGCGGGCGGCGGGGATGCCCCTGCCTGGAGCAATGCCAGCGCCAAGACCCAACCCGCCATCGCTCGCCCTTCAAGCCGCCGTCACCGAATGGACGAGGCTAGGCCGCCTTTGTCGCAAGAGTGTGCCGGCACGCCGCCGAACCGGCTATTGCGCGAACAACAGTACCGGCGTTTCGAGATACTTTTTGAGCGCCTGGACGAAGCTCGCCGCGTCCCAGCCGTCGACCACGCGGTGGTCGCAGCTGATCGACAGGTTCATCAGCTTGGCGCGCCTGATCTCATCGCCCCCTTGGGGGTTTTTGGCGAACACCGGCCGCTCGACGATCTTGTTTGGCCCGATGATCGCCACCTCGGGCCGGTTGATGACGGGCGTCGTCGCGATCCCGCCAAGCGGGCCAAGCGAGGTTACGGTGAGCGTGCCGCCGCCCATCTCTTGCGGAGTGAGCTTGTTGGCGCGCGCCGCTTCGGCGAGCCGGCTGATCTCGGTCGCGAGCTGCCAGACGTTCCTGTCCTGCGCATCGCGGATTACCGGTACGGTGAGGCCCGCGTCGGTCTGGGTCGCCATGCCGAGATGGACGGCGCCGTGGCGCGTCACCACGCCGCCCCCACCTTCGATGGCGTCGTCGTAGCGCGCGTTGATCATCGGAAAGGCGGGCACGGTCTTGCAGATCGCGACAATTAGCAGCGGCAACATCGTCAGTTTGGGGCGGCCACCGCGATTGGCATTGAGGTCGGCGCGCATCTCCTCGAGCGCGGTGACGTCGATTTCGTCGACATAGGTGAAGTGCGGGATGGCGCGCTTGGAGGCGGCCATGTTCTCGGCGATCTTGCGGCGCATGCCGATGACCTTGATCGGCTCGTCGGGACGGGCGTTCGAGGCGTGCGGGGCGTGATAGCCCTGGCCAGAACCGTAGCGCAGGAACGCGTCGAGATCGGCATGGCGGACGCGGTTTCCCTCGGCAACCTTCACGAAGGCGAGATCGACGCCGAGATCCTTGGCTCGCGCGCGGACGGCGGGGGAGGCGAGAACTTGTGTCTTGGCCGTTTCCTCTTCTTGCTTCCTCGGCGAAGGCCGCGGCCCAGTCGGAATGGCGGAAGTAACTTCGGATTTCGCTTCGTTACCAGTGCTCCCTAACTGGGTCACCGCCTTCGCCGGGGAAGCGGCGGCTGGAACGGCGATGGCTTCCGCGCCAGGCGTCTCCGCTTCGATCTGGTCGGCGACCTGATTCTCGGGGGTAGGAGCAACCGGAGCCGCATCGACAGGCGCCCCCTCGCCCGGAGCAGCAGCCGCAGGCTGCTCCGCCGCGACCGCGCCGTCGGTCTCGATCACCACCAATGCCGAGCCGATCGGCACCTGATCGCCGACCTCGCCCGCCAGCTCGATCACCGTGCCGGACACCGGCGATTCCATTTCGACCGTCGCCTTGTCGGTCATCATGTCGGCGAGGCCCTGATCCTCCTCGACCCGGTCGCCGACCTTGACGTGCCACGCGACGATCTCGGCCTCGGCGATGCCTTCGCCGATGTCCGGCAGCTTGAAAACGAACCGCGCCATTTAGGGGTGTGTCCTTGTTACAAATGGGGCTGTGACGGGGTGAATTTTGGTGCTGGGATAGGAGCAGGGAGAGAGCGATGTCTTCATATCGTGATCGACGCGCGACGACGCCCAGCGCCAAAATCCACCCCGCCGCTTCGCGGTCGTCCGGGGAGGCGCGCTGGATACGTCACACGACTTGCTCGGGCTACCGGCCCGCGACTGCGTCACGTTCCTTTCCAATGCGTCTCGTTGGACGATCGCAGCTCTCATTGGCAGCAAGGGCGCACCCCTACGCATCCTTCATCATCTTCTTGAGCGCCTCGCCGATGCGCACCGGCCCGGGGAAATAGGCCCATTCCAGGCTGTGGGGGTACGGCGTGTCGAACCCGGTGACTCGCTCGATCGGCGCCTCCAGGTGGTAGAAGCAACGCTCCTGCACCAGCGCCGACAGTTCCGCGCCGAACCCAGAGGTTCGCGTCGCCTCATGGACGATCATGCAGCGGCCGGTCTTTTTCACCGATGCCTCGATCGTCACGATATCGAGCGGGACAAGCGTGCGCAGGTCGATGATCTCGGCATCGATCCCCGCCTCGGCAACAACCGCCTGGCACACATGAACCATCGTGCCGTAGGCGAGAATCGTCACCGCCTCGCCGGGGCGGACGATCTCGGCCTTGCCCAGCTCGATCTTGTAGTAACCGGTCGGCACTTCGCCTGCGGGATGCTTCGACCAATTCTCCGACGGGCGATCCCAATATCCGTTGAACGGGCCGTTATAGATCCGCTTGGGCTCGAAGAAGATCGTCGGATCGTTGTCCTCGATCGCGGCGATCAGCAGCCCTTTGGCATCGTACGGGGTGGAGGGGATCACCGTCTTCACCCCCGAAATGTGGGTGAAGATACCCTCGGGTGACTGGCTGTGCGTCTGCCCGCCAAAGATGCCGCCACCGAACGGCGAGCGCACCGTGATCGGTGAAGTGAACTCGCCCGCAGAGCGATAGCGCAGCCGCGCCGCTTCCGACACGAGCTGATCGAGCGCGGGGTAGATGTAGTCGGCGAACTGGATCTCGGGCACCGGGCGCATACCATAGGCGCCCATGCCGACCGCGACGCCGATGATGCCGCATTCGGTGATCGGCGTGTCGAACACGCGGGTTTTGCCGAACTTCGCCTGTAGCCCTGCGGTCGCGCGAAACACGCCGCCGAAATAGCCGACATCCTCCCCCATCACGATGACGTCGGGGTCACGCTCCATCATCACCGCCATCGCGGAGTTGATCGCCTGGATCATGTTCATCCGCGCGGTCCCGGTTTCCGGATCAGCAGCGGGAGCGTCGAGCGCTTCGTTGTCCATCGTCTCGCTCATTTCCGGTCCCACGGCCTGCCCGAGGCCTCCTCTTCGGCGACCATCTGCGCCTGCTGCTCGCGCAGATGCCACGGCATCTCCTCGAATACACCGTCGAACAACGTATCGAGCGGCTGGTGCAGCCCGTGGCCGAGGATGCCGTTCTCCTCGGCTTC
>JBDSKT010000243.1:0-3735 GCA_039916765.1 Sphingomonas sp. | reverse complement strand
GCTATTCGCATTCCCGCGCTGATCGCGATCGATTGCGACGGGCACCGCTCCGGCGTGAAACCGGGTGACGCGGTGCCGCTCATCGCCATCGGTTGCGCCTTGGAAAGGGGCGCCGAGCTGCGCGGCGTGCTGGCCCACGCCGGCGGCAGTTATGATGCCGCCGATCGGACGGCGCTGCGCCACTGCGCCGAAGCCGAACGGCGCAGCGTCGTCGCGGCGAGCGCTTTACTGCGCGAAGCGGGCTTTGCCTGCCCCGTTGTGAGCGTGGGATCGACACCTACCGCCCACGCCGCCGTCTCGTTGGATGGCGTAACCGAAGTGCGCGCGGGCGTGTTCGCGTTCTTCGATCTGGTGCAGGCGGGGATCGGCGTGTGCGAAATCGAGGACATCGCGCTGTCGGTGCTCACCACGGTGATCGGGCATCAGCATGATCGCGGCCGTATCATCGTCGATGCCGGGTGGATGGCGATGTCGAGCGACCGCCGCACCGCGACGCAAGCGATCGATCAGGGCTATGGCCTCGTGTGCGATCGTGCCGGCACGCCGTATCGCGATCTCGTCTTGGCCTCGGCCAGCCAGGAACACGGGATCATCGAAGTCCGCACCGGAAGCGGCGCCATGCTTCCCGAATTCGCGATCGGCGATCGGTTGCGGATATTGCCCAATCACGCCTGCGCCACCGCCGCGCAGCACGATCGCTATCATGTCGTGCGTGGCGCATCGGCTGCGGTAGCGGCCGAATGGCCGAGATTTGGAGGGTGGTGATGACCCAGACCGGACACGTCAGGACGATCAGCACGGATCGCGCGCCCGCACCCGCCGGCCATTATGCGCAAGCGACGATTGCCGGTGACCAGCTCTACATCGCCGGGCAATTGCCGATCTGGGCCGATGGCACACCCTTGCCGGACCTCCGCTTCGAAACGCAGGCGCGGCAGGCGATCGGCAACATGCTGGCCGTCCTCGACGCGGCCGGTGCCACGCCCGCGCAACTGGCACGGGTGACCGCCTATATCGTCGGCGTCGAGCAATGGCGGCGCTTCGACGCGGTGTTTGCCGAGATGCTGGGGAATGCGCGACCGGCGCGTACGGTCGTGCCCGTTTCCGAACTGCATCACGGGTTCCTCGTTGAAATCGACGCGATCGCTTTGGTGGCGCGCCCGGCATGAAGATGCTCCTATTCCCGCTCGCCCTGCTGATCGCGTCTCCGGTGGCGGCACGGCCGCTGACCGCGCTCGATCTCGTTACCATGTCGAGGCTCGGCGACGCGGCGGTGTCGCCCGATGGCCATTGGCTCGTCTGGGAGCAGCAGGAAACTGACCTGGCGGCGAACCACAGCCGGCACGATCTCTGGCGGATGGCGCTCGACCGGCCGGATGCACGTCCGGAAAAAATCGCCGCGCAAAGCGACGCGAGCGAGACCGCTCCCGCCTTCGGCGCCGATGGTTTTCTCTATTTCCTTTCGAACCCCGAGGGCGACAAGCACGCCGTTTACCGGATGGCGATCGACGGTGGCGCGCCGAGCCGAGTGACCGGTAACTACGACCTATCGGGGTTCGAGGTCTCGCCAACCGGGAACGCTATCCTCGTCTGGGCGGATCGGCCGGCCGGTGCGGCGTCGCTTGATGCCGTCGCGCCTGCGCCGGCCAGCTCGGGTAGCGGGCGGGTCTATGATCAGTTGTTCGTGCGGCACTGGAACCGGTGGGCCGACGGGCTGCGCTCGCAATTGTTCGTCATCCCGATGCACAATGGGCGCGCCACGGGGGGTGGACGTGCCATCGCGCCCTCGCTTGTCGGCGATGTGCCATCGAAGCCCGGCGGCGGTAGCGAAGAGATTGCATGGAGTGCCGATGACCATTCCGTGTTCTTCGCGCTGCGCCGGGCCGGCAGGATCGAGCCCTTGTCGGAGAATTACGACCTTTTTGACGCGGCCGCTGACGGCCCCGCCACCGTTACCGACTTCACATCCGCCAACGAGGCGATCGACACAGACCCGACTTCATCGCCCGATGGCCGCTGGCTCGCCTGGTTGGCGACCTCGCGGCCCGGATATCAGGATGACCGGCATATCGTGTGGCTGCGCGATCTCGCCACCGGCAAAGCTCATGCCCTCACCGAGCGATGGGACCGATCGGTGGATTCGCTACGCTGGGCAGCGGATTCCAAATCGCTTTACGTCACCGCCGCGGAGGCGCTTGATCATCCGGTGTTCGGCGTCGCCATCGTCGATGGCACCGTCCGCCGCCTGACAGGCGAAGGACGCGCCGCCGATATCGTGCCGCTGCCACATGGCGGTTTCGTGTTCGAACGCGATAGTCTGGTCGCGCCGCCCGATCTGTGGCGATATACGCCGGATGGCACGGTCACGCGGCTGACGGCCATCAACGCTCGTCAACTCGCCGGGGTCGCTTGGCCTGTTGTGTCGCGCTTCTCGTTCAAGGGCGCGTTGGGCGACAAGGTTCAGGGGCTCGCGCTCCGCCCGGCCGAACTCGAACTAGGGGCTAAGGCGCCGGTCGCCTTCATGGTCCATGGCGGCCCGGAATCGACCTTCCCCGACCGGTGGATCTACAATTGGAATTTCGCGGCTTTGGCGGATCACGGCTACGGCGTCGTCTCGATCGATTTTCACGGCAGCGTCGGATACGGTCAGGCGTTCACCGATTCGATTCACCGCGATTGGGGCGGGAAGCCGCTAACCGATCTCAAGCTCGGCCTCGCGGCTGCGCTCGCCCACTTCAATTATCTCGATGGCGGCAGGGTGTGCGGGGCGGGCGGGTCTTACGGCGGCTATATGATGAACTGGATCGAGGGCCATTGGCCCGACCGGTTCCGCTGCCTGGTCCAGCATGACGGCATTTTCGACGAGCGCGGAATGACCTATGCGACCGACGAACTGGCGCCCGATCACTGGGATTTCGGCAACCAGCCTTATTACCGGACGCCGGGCGAATACGAAAAATGGAACCCCGTCAACGCCGTTGCGGCATGGAAGACGCCACAACTCATCATCACCGGCGAGCAGGATTTCCGCAGTCCCCATACCCAGGCTATCGGCGCGTTCACCGCTCTTCAGGAACGAGGCATCCCGTCCGAATTTTTGGTCTTCCCCGACGAGGGGCACATCGTCGCCAAGCCGAAGAACATCCTGCAATGGTATAATACGGTACTTGCCTGGATGGATCGGTGGACGAACTCAGCCACCAAGAGCAACATCATCCAAGCGTCAGTTCCGGGGCGAGGTCGATGAATGTGCGCCCTAGCGCGGCGGATTCCCCGCGTGGCAATCTCACGCCGCCGCCCCCACGAAACCTTCCGAGTCGGCGTCTTCGAGGCAAAGGCATGGCATCTAAAAGCGCCGCGCGGCTGGCTTGATAATCATCACCTCGTCTTGGCCGTGGCTTCGCGGTCGTGGCTCAAGAAATGAAGGTGCTCGCCCGCCAGAACGATGACGCGACCAGCACGTCGACGAGCAAGTCGATGAGATCCGCTTGATCGCCATTGATACCCGCAACACGATCGGAGAGATCGGCAACACAATCGGTCAGATAGAGCGGCATGCCATATTGGTCGATGCAGCCGTGCGAGATCACCGCGCCACAGGCGCGGAATTCATCGCGGCACCGCACTTACGCTGGAACTGCTAGACGCTACGCGGGCCGAGATGCAGGAACTCAACGAGACGTCGTCGGCAACCCGCGAACTGGCAGATTCGCTCATTGCCGAGGCAATATCACC
>JBDSKT010000242.1:0-3914 GCA_039916765.1 Sphingomonas sp. | reverse complement strand
TCGGCCAGCTGTCCGATCTGGTCAAGGCGGCAATGCAGGATTCGGTGGTGCGGTCGCTGATCACCGACGGCATCATCGCCGGCGTCGGCGCCGTGATCAAATTCCTGCCGCAGATCCTGATCATGTTTTTCTTCATCCTGGTATTGGAGGCGAGCGGCTACATGGTGCGCGCCGCCTTCCTGATGGACCGGATCATGGCGAGCGTCGGGCTCTCGGGGCGCGCGTTCATCCCGCTGCTCTCGTCCTTCGCTTGCGCGGTGCCCGGCATCATGTCGACGCGCACGATCGAGGACGAGAAAGACCGCCTGACGACGATCCTGATCGCGCCGCTGATGACGTGTTCGGCGCGGTTGCCGGTTTACACGCTGGTGATCGGCGCGATGATCCCCAACATCCGCGTGCTACCGTTCGTCGGATTGCAGGGGCTGGTCATGCTCGGCCTCTACATCATGGGCGTGGCCGGAGCATTCGTCGTCGCGCTGGTGCTGCGCCGCACGGTGACCAAGGGCGAATCTTCGGGCTTCATGATGGAGATGCCGAAATATCAATTGCCGCGGCTGCGCGACCTAGTGATTGGGCTGTGGAGCCGCGCGGAAATCTTCCTGAAGCGCGCCGGGACGACCATCGCCTTCACAACGATCGTGCTGTGGGCGCTGCTCAGCTTCCCCAAGCCGCCCGAGCATAGCGTGTCCACGCCGGTCAATTATTCGGTCGCCGGGCGAATCGCCAATGGTATCGAGCCGGCGTTCCGCCCGGTCGGCTTCAACCGCGACATCGTGCTCGCGCTGATCCCCGCGATGGCGGCGCGCGAAGTGGCGGTCGCGGCGCTCGGTACGGTCTATGCGATCGACGATTCGGGCGACAATGGCGGCGGAGCCGAAACCAGGATGGGCCGGACGCTCCATGCCAAATGGAGCCTGCCGACCGCGCTCGCCTTCCTGATGTGGTTCGTCTTCGCGCCGCAATGTATTTCGACCATCGCGGTCACCCGGCGCGAGACGAACGGGTGGAAATGGCCGGCCTTCATGGTTGGTTATTTGTTCGCGCTCGCCTACATCGCTGCTGGAGCGACCTATTGGGCCGCGACAGGACTCGGCCTTTAGGCCGGAAAGTACAGGAAGAAGTCATGGCGGGCAGCGTCAACAAGGTCATCATCGTCGGCAATCTCGGCCGCGATCCGGAAAGCCGGGCGTTCCAGAACGGTGGTAAGGTCGTCAACCTGCGTATCGCGACGTCGGAACAGTGGAAAGACCGCAACACCGGCGAACGCAAGGAAAAGACCGAATGGCATTCGGTCGCGATCTTCAACGAGGGGCTGGCCAACGTCGCGGAGAAATATCTGCGCAAGGGGAGCAAGGTCTATATCGAAGGCGCGCTCCAGACGCGCAAATGGCAGGACGCGCAGGGCCAGGACAAATACTCGACCGAGATCGTGCTGCAAGGTTTCAATAGCGTGCTGACGATGCTCGACGGCGCACCTGGTGGTAGTGGCGGAAGCGGCGGCGGGCAGCGCGACGACTTCGGCGGTGGCGGCGGCGGCGATGATTTCGGCGGCGGTTCCGGGGGCTATGGCGGCGGCTCGCGCGGCGGCGGCGGTACTGGCGGCGGCAATGCCGGATCACGCGGCGGTTTGGGTCAGGCGGCAGGCTTCGCGGACGATCTCGACGACGATGTTCCTTTCTAAGGCAGCGCCGATGAGGCAACCGGCATGAGCGCGCGAATTGCCGGCGGACGCGGTTGGGAGATCGACGAAGCGGCACGCTCCGCAATGATCGCCACATACGAGCTCGATACATTGTGCGGCAGCAGCGCACTAACGCGGATCACCGACTTCGCTGCGGCGCTTTGCGAAACGCCGGTGGCACTGGTCAACGTCGTTGATACGCACCGTCAGCGTTTTATCGCCCGTTCGGGATATGATGCGGCGGAAGGGCCGACAAGCACGTCGTTCTGCGCGGTAGCGATGCATGACGGGGACGTCATGGTCATCCCCGATGCGACGCTCGACCCGCGCTTTGCGGATAATCCCCAGGTCACCGGCGCACCGTTCATCCGCTTCTACGCCGGTGTCACGCTAAGGACGGAACACGGCGTCCCGCTCGGCTCACTATGCGTGATCGATACCAAGCCGCATCCGGTCGGCCTGACCGCCTTGCAGCAACAAGGGCTTGAGACGCTGGCCGAGAACGTCATGGCGCGACTGCGCGATAGCCGCGACGCGGCAGCGTGGCGGCACGCGGAAAACGACGCGCGGCGCGCGCTCGACGATAGCGAGGGCAGGTTCCGCACGCTTGCCGACGCCATGCCCCAGATGGTCTGGTCCACGCTGCCCGACGGGTATCACGATTACTACAATGCGCGCTGGTACGAGTTTACCGGCATGCCCGAAGGATCAACCGATGGCGAGGCGTGGAACGGTATGTTCCACCCCGACGATCAGGATCGCGCATGGGCGACGTGGCGCAAGTCGCTGACCAGCGGCGATCCCTATCAAATCGAATACCGCCTTCGCCATGCCGACGGCAGCTACCGCTGGGTACTAGGCCGGGCGCTGCCGATGCGCGATGCCACTGGCGCAATCACGCGCTGGCTTGGCACCTGTACCGACATCCATGCGCAGAAACTCGCGCTGGAAGAGCGCGAATTGATCAGTCACGAGCTATCGCATCGCATCAAGAACATCTTTTCGGTGATCGCCGGGCTGATCGGGTTCGCCGCGCGGGGCCGCCCTGAATTCGCCACGACGGCGGCGGATCTGCGGCAGCGTATCACGGCGCTTGGCCGGGCGCACGATTTCGTCCGTCCGCACAGTCCGCAATCGCAGCCGATGAACCAGCCCAGCACGTTGACCGGGCTGCTCGTCGATCTGTTCGAACCTTACCGCGAAATCGGCCTCGATCGTATCCAGATCCTGGGCGACGACATATCGATCGATGACCGCTCTGCTACGCCGCTTGCACTGTTATTCCACGAACTTGCCACCAACGCGACCAAGTACGGCGCGCTGTCCACCATATCGGGCCGCGTTGCTGTGTCGCTGGCGAACAAGGATAAGCGCGTTGAATTGGTGTGGGAGGAGATCGGCGGGCCACCGATCGCGGCCGCACCGGCGAATGCCGGCTTCGGCACACGACTGATCGAAATGAGCGCCGTACGCCAGATGGGTGGAACTATTACCCGCGAATGGCGACCCGAAGGTCTGCGTGTGGTGATCGAAGCGCCGTTAAGCGCGTTCAGTCGCCAGTAGCGCGATCGAACAGCACCACGTCGTCATTGGCGGCCGACGTCGGCATCGCTCCGCTGGCAATCGCGGCCGCGGTGGTGATCGCGCTTTCGCTGAAGGGCTTGCGGATATAGCCCAGCGCGGTTTCCACCGCGCCAATCTGGGCTGGATTGGCGGTTACGAACATCACCTTGACCCCATGCTCCTTCGCAAGCCGAGCCGCGATTTCTGGGCCGGTGGGGCCATCCCGCAGATTAACATCGACAAAGGCGAAATTGCAGGTTCGGCCGATGTCGCAGGCCGTCTCCTGATCAGCGGCGATACCGACAACATGATATCCCGCATCGATGAGAATGCGTTCCAAGTCGAGCGCGACGAAAATTTCGTCCTCGACGATCAAAGCTGTCTTGCTCATGCAGTTACCATACATCACCAATGTTGATCGACATTAAAGGTTCCGGTCAGTGCTCAAAAGAAACACCGCATGTTCAGCGAGCAAATTTGCTGCCGCCGTTGGTGTTTGCCGCCCGCCAGTCAGAAACCAGGCCGCCTCGATCCTGATTCCGCGCGCGGCGACGAACGATCTAAAGTCTTTGATCGTGACGTGATGGATGTTGGGCGTGTCGTACCAATGTTCGGGCAGCGACGCGGGCGTGGGCATGCGCCCTCGCCACAGCAATGACAGCCGCGT
>JBDSKT010000241.1:0-3416 GCA_039916765.1 Sphingomonas sp. | reverse complement strand
TATCGGTTGTCCTTTGCAACCTCTCTTGCCCAAAGCGGAAAGCGCGGCAAGGGTGGCCGTTCAAGTGAGCCGCGACGATGCGAGAGGACGCCCGATGAACGTGACGGATGCCGTAACGGCAAGAAGGTCGGTGCGCGGTTTTCTCGATCGGCCGGTCGATCCGGCGCTGCTGCGCGAGATCGCGGTGAAGGCCGCGCGGGCTCCGTCCGGCGGCAATCTGCAGCCCTGGCATATCGATATCGTGACGGGTGAGTCGCTGCGCGCGATCACGCGCGCGGTGGGCGCGAAGCTGGCGGCGGGCGAGAAGGAGGCGCCGGCCTATGCGATCTACCCGCCCGAACTGGACATGCCGTATGAGGGCCGCCGCGTCGGGGTGGGCGAGGCGATGTACGGCCATATCGGCATCCCGCGCGACGACCGGGTAGCGCGGCGCGCCTGGTTCGCGCGCAACTTCCAGTTCTTCGGCGCGCCGGCGGGGCTGTTTTGCACGGTCGAGCGCTACATGGGGCCGCCGCAGTGGAGCGACCTCGGCATGTATCTGCAGAGCTTCATGTTGCTGGCGGTCGAGGCGGGGCTGGCGACGTGCCCGCAGGAATGCTGGGCGATGTATCCCGAGACGGTGACCGCGTTGCTCGGAACGCCCGGAGACCGGATGCTCTTCTGCGGCATGGCGATCGGGTATGAGGATACGACAGAGCCCGCGAACCGCTTGCGCAGTCCGCGGGCTCCGGAAGCCGAATGGCTGACGATCAAGTCTTAGCCGGCCGCGGGTGAGCGACGACCGCCGCCCGAATGCTGGCGCCGCGGACCGCCGCCGCCGGCGGGACGGCCAGCGCCGCCACTCGGACGACCGCCGCCGTGGGGACGACCGCCGCCTTGCGGACGGCCACCGGCATTTCCACCGCCGGTGCTATAAGGACGGCTGCCGCCTGCGGGGCGCTCGCCGGTCGGGCGAGCGGCATGGGTCGCGCGCGGCGGGGCGCGGTGGCGGCCGCTTTCGTCGCGGCGGCGATCATCGACGTCGGAACCGGCGGGGCGCGCCGCCTTGATCTTCGCGGCCTCGGCCATGAAGCCTTCGGGCAACGGCAGCATCTCGGGCTTTACGCGGGTGAGCTTTTCGATGTCGCGCAGGAACGGCTTTTCGTCCGGCGCGCAGAAGCTGATCGCCACGCCCGACGCGCCGGCGCGCGCGGTGCGGCCGATGCGGTGGACGTATTGCTCGGGGACGTTGGGCAGCTCGAAATTGATCACGTGGCTGACGCCAGACACGTCGATACCGCGCGCGGCGATATCGGTCGCGACGAGGATCTTGGCCTTGCCCGACTTGAACTCGCCCAGCGCGCGTTCTCGTTGGGGTTGGCTCTTGTTGCCGTGGATCGCGTTGGCGGCGATGCCGTTATGGCCGAGCAATTTCACCACGCGGTCGGCGCCGTGCTTGGTACGGGTGAAGACCAGACACCGCTCGACCGCTTCGTCGCGCAGCAGCATGGTAAGCAGCGCCTGCTTCTCGGCCTGGTTGATGAACGCGACCTGCTGATCGACCCGCTCCGCCGTGCTCGACACCGGCGCGACCTTGACTGTCGCTGGATCGGTGAGGAACGCGCTGGCGAGTTCGCGGATCGCGTTGGGCATCGTCGCCGAGAAGAACAGTGTCTGGCGCTGGCGCGGGAGCATCTTCACGATCTTCCTGAGCGCGTGGATGAAGCCGAGGTCGAGCATCTGATCGGCCTCATCGAGCACGAGGATCTCGAGCATCGCCAGGCTGACGAAGCGCTGCTCGATCAAGTCGAGCAGGCGGCCCGGCGTGGCGACGAGGATATCGACGCCGCGGCTCATGTCCTGGCGGTTCTTGTTGATGCTCGTGCCGCCGAACACGGTGGCGACCGACATGCGGCTGAACTGACCATAGCCGCGCGCGCTCTCGGCGATCTGGCTGGCCAGCTCGCGAGTCGGGGCGAGTACGAGCATGCGGCAATGCGTCGGCAGCACGCGCTTGCCGCCTTCGGTCAGCCGCTGGATCGAGGGCAGCACGAATGCCGCCGTCTTGCCGGTGCCGGTCTGCGCGATGCCGAGCAGATCGCGGCCGGTCAGGACGGTGGGAATGGCATCGCGCTGGATCGGGGTGGGGGCGGTATAGCCCTTGGCGCCGAGCGCGCGGACGAGGGGTTCGGCGAGGCCGAGTTGAGCGAAAGTCATGAAAATGGAATCCGATATTGGGCCATGCCCGGTGCGCCGGAGACGCACGGGTGGCGGGGGAGAATGACACCCCGCGTGAAAAGGGAAGCCTGTGAAATCGACCGAGGCGGAGCCTGTATCCTCGCGGATACGATCACGCTGCATGACGCCTCGATGGACGCCATGTGCATGCTGCGGCGCAAAATGTCAAGATCGCGGGCGGGACGCGGTGCGGATCAGTTCACCCAACCCAGCGGCACCGCGCCCCGCGCCAGTGTCTGGAGGCGGTTGCCGCTCGCGCCGGACGCCAGCACCTCGGCGGCCTTGCGACGCATCGCCTGATCGAGCGGCGTCGGCGTGGATCCCTGTGCCGCCCGGCGCACCAGCTGCAATCCGGTGACGTCGCCGGGGTCCAGCGCGAGGCGCATCAGCCCGTCGAGCGCGGGAAACATCGCCCGGTCGCCGCCGAGCCGCACCGACCGGTCGAGCGCCGCGATTCCGTCTGCCTTGCGCGCGCCGATCGCGGCGCGGGCCATGAACGCGCCCAGCCCGATGATGCTGGAGACGTGCCACGAGCCGAGCGCGGCCTGCGCCTCGGCATCGTTCGGCGCGCTGCTCGCCAGCGCCTCGAACTGCCCGCGAGCGACCAGCGCGTCGCCGCGATTGCGGGTGAGCTTGGCGCGATAGCTGGTCGCCATCGCCAGCGACATCCGCGCCTCACGGTCCTGCGGTTGGTGCGCGAGCGTGGTGCGCGCCGCCGACGCCGCGAGTTCGATCCGCGCCAGCGTCGCCGCCTTGTCGCGTGGGGTGAAGGCGATGTCGGTCAGGATCTCGCGCGGGGTCGCCGCCTGCGCGCCGGTGGCGATGAGGATGCAGGCGAGTGGTGTGACGAGACGAGCGATCATTCGGGACTTCCTGCCAGGGATGCCGACCCAACGCCTAGCTGCGGCGGACGTTTCGTGCGCCGCGTCACGGCGGCTATAACGAGCGCCCGATCAATTCCTTCATGATTTCGTTGGTGCCGCCATAGATGCGGCTGACCCGCGCCGCGCGCCACATCCGCGCGATGGGATATTCGTTCATGTATCCAGCGCCGCCGTGCAGCTGGAGGCATTTGTCCATCACCTCCCACTGCAGCTCGGTATGCCAGAGCTTGGCGGCCGCGCCTTCGGTCGGCGTCAGCTCGCCCGCCAGATGGCGCCGGATCGCCCAGTCGAGATGCGCCCAGCCGACCTGCAACT
>JBDSKT010000240.1:0-4111 GCA_039916765.1 Sphingomonas sp. | reverse complement strand
GTCGGACCTCTACAACGCGCTGCTCAACCTGGTGACGACCAACCTGCGCACGGTGATGGGGTCGATGGACCTCGACGAGACGCTGTCCAAACGCGACGAGATCAACGTGCGGTTGCTCCAGGTGGTCGATCATGCGACGACGCCGTGGGGCGTGAAGATCACGCGCGTCGAGATCAAGGACATCCGCCCGCCGCAGGACATCGTCAACGCGATGGCGCGGCAGATGAAGGCCGAGCGTGAAAAGCGCGCCAACATCCTCGACGCCGAGGGAGCCCGCGCCGGTGCAATCCTGCGCGCCGAGGGCGAAAAGCAGTCGAAGATCCTCGAGGCGGAAGGACGGCGCGAGGCCGCGTTCCGCGATGCCGAGGCTCGCGAGCGCGCGGCGCAGGCGGAGGCAAGCGCGACCAAGGCGGTATCCGAGGCGATCGAGACCGGCAGCACGCAGGCGATCAACTATTTCATCGCGCAAAAGTACGTCGAGGCGATCGGCAAGTTCGCCACCTCGCCCAACGCCAAGACCATCCTGTTTCCGGTCGAGGCGACCCAGTTGATGGGAACGCTTGGCGGGATCGGCGAGCTGGCGCGCGAGGCGCTCGGCGCGCCCGAAACCAGGGGCGCCGCACCGACGCCTACGGTTCCGGCCGTGAAAGGGGTTCCCGCCGTGAAGGGTCCGGCGGGACAAGGCGGCTGAGCCATGGGCGGGCATGACGGCCTATGGTGGCTTGCGGCGGCGCTGGTGCTTGGCATCGCGGAGCTGATCACGCCGGGACTGTTCCTGGTCTTCTTCGCGATCGCGGCAGCGGCGACGGGGGTCGCGGTGTTCGCGCTGAGCGATTTGCCGCTGGTCGCGCAACTGGGATCGTTCGCCGTGTGGAGCGCGGTGACCGTGCTGATCGGTAAACGATGGTATCGGCAATACCCGGTGGCGAGCGATGACGCGCTCCTCAACGACCG
Source organism: Sphingomonas sp. (assembly GCA_039916765.1). Classification (GTDB taxonomy): domain Bacteria; phylum Pseudomonadota; class Alphaproteobacteria; order Sphingomonadales; family Sphingomonadaceae; genus Sphingomonas. Next base: position 3,157 of record JBDSKT010000240.1, on the reverse strand, counting down.
CGCAGCGCGGTTGGTGGGCGAGATCGTGACCGTCGATGAGGCCATCGTCCATGGTCACGGGCGCGTACGTGTAGGCGACGGTGTTTGGCCCGCGCATGGGCCGGAAACCGCCGCCAACACCAGGATGCGCGTCGCGGCCGTCAGCGACGGGATCGTGATCGTCGAGCCGATCGAGCTTCCCGCGCCCTAGCTTTTGCCGAACAACCCCTTGGCGAAGCCGGTGACATCGTTGAGCGGGCTACCGTCGCCATCGCGGTCCAGCATGCCGCCAAGCTTGCCCAGCATCCCCTCGCCACCACCTTGTGTGTTGAGCAGATCGGCGAAGCGGCCCAGCGCGCCCTCACCGCCGATATGGCCGACGATCTGCTGCAGTGTGTCCTGCGGCAGGCCGGTTTGCTCGGCGGCAGTTTCGACCGTGTCGCCGGGCGCGGTGTGCGCCTGGCCAAGCGCCGCTACCGCTGACTCGGCCTGATCGGGCGAGATTCCGACCTTCTCCGCCAATCCCTTGATATCGACATTGCTGCTGATCTGTCCGAGCAACCCGTCAAGCATACCCATGGTCGAATCCTTTCATCCGCTCCGGTAGCTTTACCTTATCACGTCGCGGGAAGTGGCGCGAGGTCGGGCTGCACGAAGCGACGGCGGGCGCTGGTCGAAAACAAGAGCGTCGGGCTGTAGAAGCGTAACGGCCAGTCGCGCCGGCCGGTCGACGAAGCGAGCAGCGCGTTGACCGCATCGACCAGCGGCTCGCGGAGCGGGCGAGAAGCAAGGTGCGTGCGGATGCCCGCGATGAACACGCGCGTGATCGTATCATGGTAACCCTGGCTATCGTCGTTCACGCCGCCCGCGCTCACGTTGTAGCGGCTGATGATCGCGGCGATATCGCCATCGACATCGATATCGGGACGGTCGCGCAGCAAGTACAGCGTGGCGGCAAGATGCGCTTCGTGTGTCCACTCGTCGCGCGGCAGGGTGCAGGCGAGCAAGCCGTACCCCACATGGCGCACGGCGGCATCGTCGTTAAACGGTCGGAACGGCAGGTCGGTCATCGAAACGGCTTTCTGGAAAAGGAAGGCCCGATCGATGCCGGGCCGGTCAGGCGGTCATGGTCGTCCTGGGCGCCGATTGTCGCACGCCCTCATCGACATGATCCGCGAATTGCGCGAAGTTTTCGACGAAGAGATCTACCAGCCGGGCGGCGGTCGCATCGTAATCGGCCTTGTTCGCCCAGGTTTCACGCGGATCGAGGATATGGCTGTCGACGCCGGCCACCGCCACTGGAACCTTGAACCCGAAATTGGGATCGGTGCGGAACTCGGCATCGTTGAGGCTCCCGTCGAGCGCTGCGTTGAGCAGTGCTCGCGTCGCCTTGATCGGCATGCGGCTGCCGACGCCGTACTTGCCGCCGGTCCAGCCGGTATTGACCAGCCAGCAATCCACCCCGCCCTTGGCAATCCGCTCCTTGAGGAGATTGCCATAGACAGACGGATGGCGCGCCATGAAGGGCGCGCCGAAACAAGTCGAGAAGGTGGCGTCGGGCTCGGTCACGCCGATTTCCGTCCCGGCGACGCGCGCGGTATAGCCAGAGAGGAAATGGTACATCGCCTGATCGGGTTTCAGCTTGGCGATCGGCGGCAGGATGCCGTAAGCGTCGGCGGTCAGAAAAATCATGTTGCGCGGAACCGGCCCCATGTTCTTTTCCGACGCATTGGGGATGAAATCGATCGGGTACGCCCCGCGGCTGTTTTCCGCGAGGCTCGCATCGTCGAGATCGAGCACGCGAGTAACCGAGTCCATCACGACGTTTTCGAGGATCGTGCCGAAGCGCTTGGTCGTCGCGAAAATCTCCGGCTCGGCATCGGCCGACAGGCGGATCATCTTGGCGTAACAGCCACCTTCGAAGTTGAACACGGCGGTATCCGACCAGCCATGCTCGTCGTCGCCGATCAGCGTGCGGCTGGCATCGGCACTGAGCGTCGTCTTGCCGGTGCCCGACAGGCCGAAGAAGATCGCCGTATCGCCGTCCGCGCCCATGTTGGCCGAGCAGTGCATTGGCATCACGCCGGTCGGCGGGAGTAGATAATTGAGCAGGCTGAACACCGACTTCTTCATTTCGCCGGCATAGCGGGTGCCGCCGATCAGGATCAGCTTGTCGGTGAAGTTGACCGCGATCACCGTCTCGCTGCGACAACCGTGACGTTCGGGCGAAGCGCGGAAACTGGGCAGGTCGATGATCGTGTAATCGGGCACGAAACCGCGCAGCTGTGCCTCCTCGGGCCGTACCAGCATCGTGCGGATGAAACTGTTATGCCACGCAAGTTCGTTGATGACGCGCACGTTGACGCGGTGTTCGGGCTGCGATCCGCCGAACAGGTCCTGTATGAACAGATCCTCCTTGTCATGGAGCGCAGCCAGGAAATCGGCCTTCAACGTGGCGAAATGCGCCGGCGACATTTCCTTGTTGGTCTTGCCCCACCACACGGTCGCTTCGGTTTCGGTATCGCGGACTATGAACTTGTCCTGCGCCGAGCGACCGGTGTGCGGCCCCGTTTCGACGACGAGGGGGCCATCGGACGAAAGCTTGCCCTCGCCCCGCGCCACCGCGGCGTCGATCAGCCGTGCGGTCACCAGGTTCCAATAAAGAGTGGCGCGCGTTTCGATGCCCTGAGACTCGAGACCCGCGTCCGGAATGCGCTCGCTCACGTGAATCCTCTCGAAAAATCCTGCGCCGCATTGTGGTGCGGCTTAATCAGTCGCGCGCTTATCGCCAGCCCTGGCACCGGTCAATGATCGCGGTTGAGCCGCCGGGGGGATTGGACTAACCGCGGAGTGATGATCACGGAACGCTCCCGGCGATGACGGCCACGATCGCGCTGGTCGATGACGATCGCAACATCCTGACCTCGGTATCGATCGCGCTGCAGGCAGAGGGGTTCCTGACCCGCGTCTATTCGGACGGCGAGAGCGCGCTGAAGGCATTGATCGAAAACCCGCCCGATCTCGCTATTTTCGACATCAAGATGCCTCGGATGGACGGTTTGGAACTGCTCCGCCGGCTTCGCGAGAAGCAGCCGACCCCGGTGATCTTCCTCACCAGCAAGGACTATGAACTTGTCCTGCGCCGAGCGACCGGTGTGCGGCCCCGTTTCGACGACCA
>JBDSKT010000239.1:0-7245 GCA_039916765.1 Sphingomonas sp. | reverse complement strand
TCTGCTGCCAATGCAATACGGCAAGGCGGCACAATTCGGCGGCGGCGGTGAGATTGATCCGCATCGTCCGTTCCCAGCCGGCCAGCCAATCGGCGCGCTCGCCATCAAGCGGGTTGGCCTCGAAAATGCCGGCATTGTTGATCAGCACGTCGATCTTGCCGCCCAGCCGGTCGAGCGCCTCAGCCCACAGAGCGGCGGGTGCGCCTGGCTCATCGAAATCGGCGGGGATGCCCGATCGGGTCGCGTGCCCGACCAGATTTTCGTCAGACAAGACATTGGCGATTGCGGCGCCGATGCCGCGCGACGAGCCGGTGAGGAGGATGTTGACCATGCCCGGGCCTTAACCCGGCAAAGCGCATGCGGCTAGATCGTGACGTTTCGCGAGAAATCGTTCGCCGCGCCGTGCAGCGTGGCCAGTCGATCGTTGATCTGGGCAAAGTCACGTTCGAGCGCGTCGATCTCGTTCGCCACGCTTTCGGTATCCTCACGGATTGTCGCGATGGTGTTGGACATCGAGTCGGCCGCCAACGTCGTTTCGTCGACCGCAGCGGTGATCGCCGCGACGGTTCGTGCCTGTGCCGTCATCGCGTGACGAATGCGATCCGCCGATACCTGGACCTCGGCGACGGTCGCCTTGATATCGGCATTGGTGGCGACCGTGGAGCGCGTGGCGGACTGGATCGCGGCGATCTTCGCGGCGATATCGTCGGTGGCGCGCGCGGTCTGGTTGGCGAGGCTTTTCACTTCCTGCGCGACGACCGCGAAACCGCGACCGGCATCGCCCGCGCGTGCCGCCTCGATCGTCGCGTTGAGCGCGAGCAGATTGGTCTGGCCGGCAATATCGCGGATCAGCCCGAGGATCGATTCGATTGACTTGGCATGGTCCGACAAGCTTCCGGACATGCCGACCGCGTGTTCGGTCTGGTCGGATGCGCGAGATGCGATATCGGCGGCGGCGTCTACCTCCATGCGCACGTCCTCGATCGCTCGGATCAGCCCGGCGGCGGTCTGTGCCGCTTCGCGCATCGCGATCGCCGATTGATCGGCCGCAGCGGCAACTTCGGAGGTCTTGTCGAGCACGCCCCGGGTCGAAGTCGAGGCGCCGTATGCTTGAATCTTCAATCGGGTGCCAAGCGCGGACGCCCGGCCGATTTCTTCGGCGATATTTTCCCGGAAACGCTCCGACCGCTGCCGCTGCTCATGCTCGTTCACTACCGCGTCGCTCGCGCGCAGGTGCACGGCCATGACTTCTGCCTCGACCAGCGCCAGCCGCTGGATGACGTCGCACAGATGCCGGACACGATCGGGATCGTCGCCAAAGTGTTCGCCGACGATGGCGATCGTCACACTATGGATGTGCGCGAACGCCGCGAGCAGCGCCGGCAGCGGAACGTTGGCGCGGTGAGCGATCTCGGCATGGCGGATCGCGCTTGTCTTCCAGCTCTCTTCGGCCGGATGCGCGAATTTGTCATAGATATAATCGGCGGTGGATTGGCGTTGCCGGGCGTAACGCTCCGGCGTCAGGGCCGTACGCAGGTGCGAGGCGGCCGGCAAATCGAGATAAAATTGCCAGAACGCCTCCGACATCTCGGTCGTCCGGTGGGCGGTCGCGGCATGGATGTCGATACACGCCGGAAGGATGCGGCCGTCCCAATCATAGCCGCCGAGCAGGTCGCGCATCGATCGACCGTCATGCGTCGCGTCGCTCGGCGCGGGCGTGGCCGGCGGCTGGGCGACGATGGAACTCATTGCGCCGGACTAGCACGCCAGAAGGTCATGCCGCGACCTTGGCCGTGAATTCGCCGGTGCTGCTCTTGAGCGCGTCAAGCCTGCCATCGAGCGAGTCGAAACCCTTCCCGACACGTTCGATTTCCGACGCGACGGTTTCGGTGTCCTCGCGGATCGTGGCGATCGTATTGGACATCGAGTCGGCAGCGAGCGCGGTTTCATCGACCGCGGCGGTGATCGCCGTGACCGTCTGCGCCTGCGCCTCCATCGCGAAGCGGATCCGTTCGGCCGATTCCTGGACCTCGGCGACGGTCGCCTTGATATCGGCATTGGTGGCGACCGTGGAGCGCGTGGCGGACTGGATCGCGGCGATCTTCGCGGCGATATCGTCGGTGGCGCGGGCAGTCTGGTTGGCGAGGCTCTTCACTTCCTGCGCGACAACGGCGAAACCGCGACCGGCATCGCCCGCGCGTGCCGCCTCGATCGTCGCGTTGAGCGCGAGCAGGTTGGTCTGGCCGGCACTGTCGCGGATCAGCCCGAGGATCGATTCGATCGACTTGGCATGGTCCGACAGCGTTTCGCTCATTCCGACTGCGGCACCGGCCTGCGACGAAGCGCGGGTGGCGATCTCGGCGGCGGCTTCGACTTCGGTTCGCGCGTCCTCGATCGCTCGGATCAGGCCGGCGGCGGTCTGTGCCGCTTCGCGCATCGCGATCGCGGATTGCTCGGCCGCAGCGGCGACCTCGGAGGTCTTGTCGAGCATACCGCGCGCGGCGCCCGACGTGCTTACCGACTGGTCGCGCAGCGCATGTCCTTCAGTGCTTGCGCTTTCGACCATCGTCGCGATCCCCTCGCGGAAATCGGTGGCGAGCCGGTCGCGCGCGACCTGCGCCGTGTGCATGCGATATTCGTTGTAAATCGCGACGGTGATGTCGCCTTCCAGCGCCGAGAGCCGCATCAACGTGTCGATCAGCATCGGGAGTTGCGGGTCGCCGGGCGCCACCCGGTGCATCAGCGATTCCAGGGCCGCGCGGTCGCTCGCGTTGATCATCGACAGGAGCGCCATCGGCGAGACATCGGCCGGATAGGCGGCGGCCACCGAACGCTCGATCGATTCGACCCAGGCCCGGCCGCTGGTGTCGAGGAAGCGATTCCTCAAGAACACGCAGCCCACCTCGATCATTTTCTCGGTTTCATGCACCGCCCAAACGCGGCCGTCATCGAAGCAGCGCAGCCACTGCTGCCAATAGGCTTCAGAAATCGCGTGGATGTCGGGCTCGATCAGCGTCCAGACGTCGCGGCTCGCGGCCGCCAGCGACCCGTCGAAATCGAACACCCGCAACCGCGCGGCGAGATCGACATTGGCGGCGATCGCGCCGGGTGCGGGTAACTCGTTGGCGTTCAAGGCAGGGACTCCGTGACGTGCGACGCACCGCTGTTCGCGATCCGCCGGTAAGGACTAATCCGCATTGGTTAATGCCGGGTTAGAGGGCACCGCGACGCTTGCATCGCGCGGCTCCGAGATTAAGGGAGGGCGGACCGTTTCCGCCACGAGGAACCAGCCTTGGCCACCGAACGCACCCGACCGATTTCACCGCACCTCATGCACGTCCGTTGGCCGGTGACGATGATGGTGTCGATCGTCCACCGCATTACCGGCAGCGGGATGGCGACGGTGGGCACGCTGCTGATGGTCTGGTGGCTGGCGGCGCTCGCGTCGGGCAAGGATGCCTATGCCGAATTCACCGGTTGGTTCACTGCCGCCAGCGGATCTCTGAACATCGTCGGCTATGTGCTGGGGGTCGGACTGACCTGGGCGTTGTTCCAGCACATGGCGAGTGGCATCCGCCACTTCGTGCTCGACACCGGCGCGGGATACGAACTCAGGATCAACCGAATCGGCGCCTGGCTCACGCTGTTCGGATCGGCGACCGCGACCATTTTGTTCTGGGCCTATCTGCTGGGGGGCAAGTGATGCGGGGCGGGACCGAACTTCGCCGCGTGCGCGGACTGGGTAGTGCGAAGCACGGGTCGGAGCATTGGTGGCGCCAGCGCCTAACCGCAGCGGGCAACCTCGTGCTCATGCTGTGGCTCATGGTGTCGATCTTGCGGTTGCCGGCCTATGATTATGCCACGATGCAAGGCTGGATGGCATCGGCCTGGGTCGCGGTCCCGATGGTGCTGCTCGTTATCTCGGTATTCTATCACTTTCGCCTGGGGCTACAGGTGGTGATCGAGGATTACCAACATGACGAGACCCGGGTCGTCGCCCTGCTGCTGCTCAATTTCTTTACCGTCGCGACCGCCGGCGTCGCGATTTTCTCGATCCTCAAGATCGCCTTTACCGGGACGCCTGCATAATGGCCGACGCCTATAAGATAATCGACCACACCTATGACGCCGTCGTTGTCGGCGCGGGCGGCTCCGGCTTGCGCGCGACGATGGGCATCGCCGAAAGCGGGCTGAAGACCGCGTGCATCACCAAGGTGTTCCCGACGCGTAGCCATACCGTCGCGGCGCAGGGCGGGATCGCGGCTTCGCTCGGCAATATGGGGCCGGATCATTGGACCTGGCACATGTATGACACCGTGAAGGGGTCGGACTGGCTAGGCGATCAGGACGCGATCGAATATATGGTGCGCGAGGCGCCCGCCGCCGTTTACGAGCTCGAACATGCCGGCGTGCCCTTCAGCCGCACCACCGAGGGCAAGATCTACCAGCGCCCGTTCGGTGGGATGACGCAAAACATGGGCGAGGGGCCGGCCGCGCAGCGCACTTGCGCCGCCGCCGACCGAACCGGCCATGCGATGCTCCATGCGCTCTACCAGCAGAGCCTGAAGTACGACGCCGATTTCTACATCGAATATTTCGCGCTCGACCTGATCATGGAGAACGGCGCGTGCCGCGGCGTAATCGCGCTGTGCCTCGATGATGGCAGCATCCACCGCTTCCGGTCGCACCAGGTCGTGCTTGCGACGGGCGGCTATGGCCGGACCTATTTCTCCGCGACCTCGGCGCACACCTGCACCGGCGATGGCGGCGCGATGGCGTTGCGCGCCGGGTTGGCGCTACAGGACATGGAGTTCGTTCAGTTTCACCCGACCGGTGTTTACGGCGCCGGCGTGCTGATCACCGAGGGCGCGCGGGGCGAGGGCGGCTATTTGACCAATTCCGAGGGCGAGCGCTTCATGGAGCGGTATGCCCCGGCCTATAAGGACCTTGCCTCCCGTGACGTGGTCTCGCGTTCGATGGCGATGGAAATACGCGAGGGGCGCGGGGTCGGCGCCAACAAGGACCACATCTATCTCCATCTCGATCATATCGACCCGAAGGTGCTGCACGAGCGCCTCCCCGGCATCACCGAGACGGGAAAGATCTTCGCCGGCGTCGATCTGACGCGCCAGCCGCTGCCCGTCACGCCGACCGTGCATTACAACATGGGCGGCATCCCGACCAATTATCATGGCGAGGTCGTCCAGTGGAAGGACGGCGATCCCGATGCGGTCATACCCGGCCTGTTCGCGGTCGGTGAAGCCGCATGCGTGTCGGTCCACGGTGCCAACCGGCTGGGTTCGAATTCGCTGATCGACCTCGTCGTGTTCGGCCGCGCGACCGGCCTGCGGATCAAGGAAACGCTCAAGCCCGGCACACCGCACAAGCCGCTGCCCAAGGGCTCGGAGGAACTGGCGCTAGGCCGGCTCGACAAATTCCGGCACGCGAGCGGCGGCTCGCCCACCGCCGATATCCGCGTAGAGATGCAGCACACGATGCAGAAGCATTGCGCCGTGTTCCGCGACAATGCGATGCTCACCGAGGGGCAGACGAAGATCGGCGAAACCTATAGGCGCATGACGGACATCGGCATTCAGGACCGCTCGCTGATCTGGAACACCGATCTGGTCGAAACGCTCGAGCTCGACAACCTCATCGCGCAAGCCGTGGTGACGATGGAAAGCGCCGCCAACCGCAAGGAATCGCGCGGCGCCCATGTCAACGAGGATCATCCCGACCGCGATGACGCGAACTGGATGAAGCATACCACCGCAACCTTCACCGGCTGGGGCGGCATCGGCGGCAAGGTCGATATCGGCTATCGTCCGGTCCACGATTACACGCTCACCGACGACGTGGAATATATCCAGCCCAAGAAGCGCGTCTATTAAGGCAAGTCGCCGCTTGACTCCCGCCGCGCCGCCGCGAAACTTGCGTCGTTCGTCGTGGGGGCACGCGAAATGCGTTACGGATCGTTCGTTTCTGGCTTGATCGCGCTGGCATTCGGCTTGCCGGCGCCAGCGCAGCAATATCAACCGCCGCAGCATCTCGCCCCGCCGCCCGCGGTCGGCGTCTCGACCGAGGATTTCGGCGCGCTTGCGGATCTGGGTATCACGACCGAGCGCGACCGTTCGCCGCAGTGGCAACTCGCCGAGCAGCGCCGGCTCGACGCGGCGCTCGCCGCGATCAAGCCGCAGCGCGCGGGCGTGGTCGACGTCTATGTCCTGGCCGTCGGGCTCGACAGCGACGCGGTGTTCGGGCGCGAGGCGCGAGAAGCGGGGCGCGTGCTCGCCCGGCGCTACGGCGCGGAAGGGCGCACCGTGGTCCTCGCCGGATCCGACGGCACCGCGGACAGCGACCTGCCCGCCGGAAGCCCGTCGAACATCGCACTCGTCCTCGCCTGCATGGCGGAGGTGATGGACAAGCGCGAAGATGTGCTCGCGCTCTACACCACGTCGCATGGCGGGCCGTTCGGCATCGTCTATAACGACGCGAGCAACGGCTATGGTGCGATCTCGCCGGCGCGGCTGCTGAACCTGTTCCAGTCGCTCGGCATCGAGCGGCGGATCGTGATCGTCTCGGCCTGCTATTCAGGCATATTCGTGCCGTTCCTGCGCGGCGAGAACAGCGTCGTCGTCACCGCTGCGGATTCGGCGCACACGTCGTTCGGTTGTCAGGCGGACAGCGACTGGACCTTTTTCGGCGACGCGATGGTCAACCACGCGCTTCGCAAGCGTCAGCCGCTTGCCGCCGCAGGTGCCGAGGCGCAGGGCCTGATCGGGGAATGGGAGGCGAAGGGGCACCTCCAGCCCTCTGGCCCGCAAGTGTCGGTGGGTGCGCAAGCACATGCCTGGCTCGACGCGCTGGATGCCCGTGCGCCGGCGGTGCCTTCCGCGTCGGTCGGTACGCCGGCCGTGTCGCTGCTCGACCGGATGGCGCGTTGATCGGGGTGAGTGGCCTGCACGGCACCTGCACAGGCATTCGGTCGCACGACCTTTGGCGCGGTGCCGGGCCGTTGCTGTACAGGAACTCCGCCGCAACCCGATGAAAGGCTCCGCCATGTCCGCCGACGAATCCCGTCCCGAACCTGCTCCGGGCCGCAAATTGCTGTTTGCGGCGCTGGGGGCAGTGATGTATCTGACTCGCGGCGTCGATTGGGCCGGGCGGCGACTGGGGTGATCAGGCCGCCACGCGCCGCGTTACCGCCGGCGCAGGTTCCCGCGCCCCAGGTCGCCAACCGAGCGC
>JBDSKT010000238.1:0-3111 GCA_039916765.1 Sphingomonas sp. | reverse complement strand
CTCCACCAGCTGCTGCCGATGATCGTCCAGTGGGACGATCACGAATCCGCCAACGACAGCTGGGAAGGCGGAGCGGAGAATCACCAGCCCGCGACCGAGGGCGACTGGAATGCCCGCCGCGCCGCGTCAATCCAGGCGTACCGCGAATGGATGCCGGTTTCCGACGAGCCGTGGAAAGCCTACGACATCGGCACGCTGGCGACGCTGTTCCGCACCGAAACGCGGGTGCTGGCCCGCACCGAGCAACGCGATATCGCCCCGCTGTTCAAACAGGCCGATCCGCTCGCCGCGCTGAAGGCTTTCCACGACGGCGCGTGGCAGGATCCCGGCGTGACGATGATGGGATCGCAACAGGAAAATTGGCTCGCCCACGCCATGCGCGCGTCGATCAACAGCGGGCAGCGCTGGCAGGTGGTCGGTTTCGGCACGGTGATGGGCGACACGGTGATGCCGAAGGATGCGCTCGGCTGGCTCGCGCCGACCGCACCGGCGATCGCGCGCAGCCGCCTGCTCTCGGGTCTGACGGCCGCCAAGGTGGGTCTGCCGTTCAACTATGACGGCTGGGGCGGCTATCCGGCGGCGCGGGCGCGCTTTCTCCGCTCGTCGCAAGCGATGGGCGCGAACCTGATCGCGATCACCGGGGACAGCCACAACGCCTGGGCATTCGATCTGGCGCAGGACGGCAAGCCGGCCGGCGTCGAATTCGGCGGCCACTCCGTCACCTCGCCGGGCTACGAATCGGCGGTATCGGCCGATCCGCAAACGGTCGCCGCCGCGCTGGTCGCGGCCAATCCGGAACTCAAATGGTGCGATACCAGCCGCCGCGGTTACATGGCGATGACGCTGACGCCCGACCACGCGCAGTGCGATTGGGTGATGCTAGACACGGTCAAATCCTCCTCGCACGCGGCGACCGTCGGCCACAGCGCAAGCGTTTCGCGCGGGCGCAACGCGATGGCCTGATCGGCCGCGCTGTGCCAAGCCCGCGCAACGATGCGCAAGCGGCTGGGGCAATCTTCCGAAACGTCGGTCGCGGTGGCGCTGTTGCTGCTCGCGTTCGCCGTGCGCGCGGTCGATTTCGGCAACCCGGTAATCCATGTCGACGAGCAATATTACCTGCTCGTCGGCGACCGGATGCTCCACGGGGCGCTGCCCTATATCGATATCTGGGACCGCAAGCCGGTCGGGCTGTTCGCGATCTTCGCGGCGATCCGGCTGCTTCCCGGCGACGGCGTGCTCGCCTATCAGATCGTCGCGACGTTGTTCGCGGCAGCGACCGCCTGGCTGGTGTCGCGCGGCGCGCGGACGCTGGGTGCCAACCGCCTCGGCGCGTTCGCCGCCGGCGCCGCCTATGTGGTGTGGCTGTCGCTGCACAGCGGTCGCGGTGGGCAGTCGCCCATATTCTACAATCTGTTCACCACCGGCGCGGCGCTGCTCACCTTGCGCTTGCCGCGGCTGGCCGATCGACGCGCGGTGGCAGCGATCATCGTCAATGGGGCCCTGGCATGCCTGCTTGCCGGATTGGCGATCCAGACCAAATACACGCCCGCCGTCGAGGGCGCGTTCTTCGGCCTCGCGCACCTCATCTATCTGCGTCGCGCCGGCGCCGGGTGGATAGGAGTCGCGGGCGCGGCATTGCTCTGGCTGTCGCTGGGCCTGGCGCCCACCCTGATCGTGGCGGCGATCTATTGGGCGCACGGCCCGGTCGCGCTCCAGGCGTTCTGGTTCGCCAATTTCGAATCGATCCTGCTGCGCGGCCATTACAGCTACCCGCCGGGCCTGATCGCGCGGCGACTGCTCGGCATCGGCGCGATCGAGGCGCCGTTGCTGGTCTGCGCGGCCCTTGCCGCGCGCCGTGTACCGCGCTCGGCGGAGATGCGGCTCGCACTCGGCTGGCTTGGCGCAGCGATCGCTGGATTCGCGGTGCTCGGCACCTTCTTCGATCATTATGCGCTGCCACTGGTCGCGCCGATCGTGATGATCGCGGCGATCACGCTCGGCCGCGACCGGCGCATCGCGATCGCGGTACTCGCGCTAGGCCTCGTCACGGTCGCCGTACGCCAGACGATGCGCACCAGCGACGCGGCGGGCGCCTATGCCGTCGCCCGCGTCGTTGCGGCGAACAGCGGGGACGAATGCCCTTACGTCTTCACCGGCGATTCGATCACCTACCTCCTCGCCAATGCTTGCCTTCCGACCGCTTACGCCTTCCCCTCCACGCTCGCCTACGCACCGGAACAGGGCGCGACCGGGATCGACGAGGCGGGCGAGGTGCGCCGTATCCTGTCGCGCCGTCCGCCGGTGATCGTGCGCGGCAGCATGCCGCTCGCCGAATGGAACAGGGGCAGCCGCGCCCTGGTCGATACCGCGCTGGCGCACGATTACCGCCCGGTGTTCACCGCGCCGCGCGACGATTACCGCCTCATCGTCTATCTCCGCCGCGACCGGGCGTATCGCTCACCAATTGTGCGATAGCCCCAGCCGCACCGTCATCGGCTGCAGCGGCGTTGATTGATCGCGCGCGATGAAGGTGAAGGGGTTGCCGTAGGCGAAGCGATTGCGGTGGCTGTCGAGCAGGTTCTCCGCGCTGAGCGATGCGGCGAAACCGTGCGATTGCCAGCCGGCGTGCGCGCCGAGGGTAGTGTATTTGCCCTGGCTGATGTCGAGCACGTCGCCTGTCCCCAGCACCGAGCGACCGACATAGGCGACGCGGCCGCCCAGGCTCCAGCGCATGTCGCCGCGCCCGGCCCATTCGTACGAAAGATCGACGTTGCCGGCGAGCGGCGGCGTATCGGGCAGCCGCCGGTTCTCGGGCTTCGACAAGTCGGCGAGCGCGCCCGAAACCGAATTTTGCGTGTAGAGAAACGACGCGACGGCCCGCAGCCCGCCGAACGGCACGTAATCCGCCGTCGCCTCCAGCGTGCTGATCTTCGCGTCGCCGAGATTGGTGGTGTACGGCGTACCCCGCCGGTTGACGAGGTCGGCCTGGATATTGCGCCACCGCGCGAACGAGGCGCTGGCCGACAGCGACAGCCCGGTATCGCCAGGGCGAAGCAGCCGGAACCCGGCCTCGCCGACGAAGATCGAATCCGACGCGAAGTCGGCCACCCG
>JBDSKT010000237.1:0-5146 GCA_039916765.1 Sphingomonas sp. | reverse complement strand
ATCGCGGCACGGATCGCCGTCTTCAGGGCGCCTCGACGATCACGCAGCAGGTCGCGCGCACCGTCTTCCTGTCGAACAAATACGACTTTGGCCGGAAGATCCGTGAAGGCGTGCTGGCGCTGGCGCTCGAGCGCGCGTTCACCAAGGACCAGATCCTCGAACTATACCTCAACAAGGTATATTTCGGCGGCGGCGCCTATGGTATTGATGCCGCGTCGCGCAAGTTCTTCGGCCACGGCGCCGACCACCTCTCCTTGCCAGAAGCGGCGGTGATCGCCGGCTTGGTCAAGGCGCCGTCGCATTATTCTCCGAGCGCCGACCTCGACGCCGCGCGCGGACGCGCCGGCGTGGTTGTGAAACTGATGGCGGAAACCGGGAAGATCAGCGGCGCGGAAGCGTCAGCCGTCGATTTCACGCGCGTCCAGTTCACGCCCGAGCCGAAACAGAACAGCGTCCGCTACTTCACCGATTGGGCGTTGCCGCAACTCGATACGTTGATCGACGAACCCAATCGCCCGCTTGAGGTATGGACCACGCTCGATTTGGGCATGCAACGGGTCGCCGATTCCGCGGTTCGCGCCAACGCGCCCGCCGGCGCACAGGGCGCGCTGGTCTCGATCGATCGTGATGGCGCCGTGCGCGCGATGGTCGGCGGGACCGATTACGTCTCGTCCAATTATAATCGCGCGACCCAGGCGGTGCGCCAGCCTGGTTCGGCGTTCAAGCTGTTCGTCTATCTCGCCGCGCTCGAGGCCGGACACAAACCCGAAGACACGGTCGTCGATGAACCAGTGACGATCGACGGCTGGAGCCCGCGCAACGATTCGCGGCACAATTCGGGCAATGTTTCATTGCGCACAGCCTTTGCCTATTCGCTCAACACGATCGCTGCGAAACTGGGGCAGGAGGTCGGCTTCGCGACGGTCGCCGACATGGCACGGCGTTTCGGCATCACCACCCCGGTCAACACCCATCCGTCGATGGTGCTCGGTACCTCCGACGTTCGACTGATCGATATGACCCGTGCTTTTGCCAGTGTCGGCAACAAGGGCGTCGCGGTGACTCCGTATGGCATCACCAAGGTTACCTCGATGGGCGAGACGATCTATGCGCAGACGGTGGATCAGAGCCATGTGCTCGTCGCCCCCTATGTCGCCGCACAGATGACCGATCTGCTCCAGACGACAGTCAACACCGGCACCGGCCGCGCGGCGCAGATCGGCCGCCCCGTGGCCGGCAAGACGGGAACGACGACGTCGAACAAGGACGGCTGGTTCCTAGGTTTTTCGAGTGGGCTGACGACGGGTGTGTGGATGGGCCGCGACGACGCCAAGCCGATTCCGGGCCTGCATGGCGGTACCGCGCCCGCCAAGGCCTTTGCCGCTTTCATGAAGCCCGCGGTCGCCAATCGCCCGATCGAGCAATTCGATACGCAGGTCACGCTCCCCGAGATGCAACTCGACAATGACGAGCAGAGCTATTTCGGTGAACCAGACAATGGCTTGTTCGTCGATGAAAACGGCAATCCGGTCGAACCCGCGACCCAGCCGACGCCCGCGCCTCCGCCAGGCGACGACCCGCAGGTCGATCAGGACGGCAATCCGGTCGCGCCCTCACCGGTCGATCGTGGTGGCAGACCGGGGCGTGGCGACGGCGCGACGAGGCCAAACGAACGGCTGGATCAGGACTGGATGGATCGCGTGCTAGGACGAGACGGCGGGCGCACGCCCGCACCGGGCAATACGCCCCGCGTAGCTCCCTATCCCACGCGGCCTACCGACCGCGCTCAGGAACCGCGTCCGAACCAGTGAAGACCGGCGCCGTTGCGCTTGAGCCAGGCAAGCGACTCCGCCGGATCGCGCTCGTCGAGTTCGGCGACAAGACGGTGAAACGCCGGTCCGTGGTTCATGTGGACCCGGTGCGCGACCTCATGCGCAACCGTCGCGCGGCGGACGAAGCGCGGCGCGAGGATCAGCCGCCAACTGTATCGGATTGCGCCGCTGGAGGCACAGCTCCCCCACCTCGCGCGCGCATCGCCGACCGCGACCTGTGTCACGCACACGCCGGCGCGCGCGGCGAATTCGGCGGTTTCATCGCTCAGAACGCGAAGCGCCTCGCGCCGTAGCCAGACCGTCGCGCGTGAGGGTACGTTCTCGATCGGTCCCCCGCAAACCAGCCGATCGCCATCGCGGATCGCGCGCCGCGGTGCGTCCGCGCCCCAAGCAATCGCCAGCGTGCCGTCGTCGAACGGTATCGTCGTGCCCGGCAAAAAAGGGATCGGCCGCGGCAGTTTGGCACGCTGCGCCGCGATCCAATCGCGGTGTCCCTCGGCCCAGCGCAGCGCGGCGCGTACCGACGCCCGCGGTGGCAAGGTCAGCCGCACGCGCCCGCTTGCCGGATCGACCGACAGCTTCGCGCGCCGGGCCCGCGCATGGCGCACGATATCGAACGCCTCGGTCACAATTCGCGGTCGATCAGGTGATGTTCGAAATCGCCGACATCGTCTTCGCTTACCGTCCAACCGCGCACCGACTGTCCTGCCAAGTGCACCGCCTCGCGGTCGCCGCAGACAAGATAATGCCATTCTGGCAGCGGCTCGCTCGCGGCGCGCAGGCGATAGGCGCAGGTCGTCGGCAGCCAATCGATCGCGCGGACATTGTCGCGGCTCAGCCTGACACACTCGCTGACATAGGCGTGGCGGTGGCGATAGTCCGAACACTGCGCGGTGCGCCGGTCGAGCAACCGACACGAGACGTTGGTCGGAAGCAACTCGCCGGTTTCCTCGTCTTCGAGCTTGTGAACGCAGCATTTGCCGCACCCGTCGCACAGCGCTTCCCACTGCGCGCGGTCGAGCGCTTCGATCGGCGTGCTTTCCCAGAAGCGCTCGCTCATCAGCTGCTCACCGGGCCCAACGGCGAATTTCGTCCGCGACGGCTTGTGGATTCTGTTCGACGGGCAGCAGAGCCAGCGGCTTGCCCTGTGGGTCCATCAAATAACCCACACTGGTATGCTGAACCATGTAGCCGCCGCCGGGACCGGGATCGGCCTTTTGATACGAAATCGCGAATTCCTTCGCGGTCGCGGCGATCGCCGCATCGCTCCCAGTCAGCCCAATCATATGGGGGTGGAAGGCGGAGACGAAACTCTTGAGCACCGCAGGCGTGTCGCGCGCAGGATCCACGGTAATGAACAAAGGCACGATCCGCGCGCCGAGCGCCGGGTCGGCCTTCTCCACCAGCCGCAACCCCTGACCGATATTCTGGGCGTCGATTGGGCAGACGTCGGGGCAGAAGGTGTAACCGAAATAAACGATCCGGTATTTGCCGGCGAAACTGCGCTCCGAGATCGTTCGACCGTTCTGATCGATCAGCGTGAACGGACCACCGATCTTCGCGCCCGCCAGTGGCGCCTTTCCGGGTGGGGCGGCGGCGGGCGAGCAAGCGACGGCAAAAATGGCTAGGGCAAGCGCGGCGATGGTGCGGGCGATCTCGTTCATGGCGCGGCCAGCCATGATCTGATAACGCCCGCGGCGCAAGGATCGGCCCGCCGGGCCACAAACGGGGACGCTATCGCACGATGTTTGCTCGCTATCTGTTCATCTCGCTCGCCGCCGGGGCTATCGCCGTCGCGGCGCCCGCACAGGCTCAGCTGGGTCAGTCCGACAGCTACAAATTCCTCCAGGCGATCAAGGACAGCAAAGGGGACGACGTCGAAAAATTGCTCAACGCGCCGGGCACGACGATCATCAACACGCGGTCGCGCGACTCGGGCGAGAGCGCGCTGTACGTCGTCGCGAAGCGCGGCGACTTGACCTATGTCCGCTATCTGCTCGCGCGTGGCGCTGATCCGAACATTAAGGACAATGCCGGCAATACGCCGCTCATGGCTGCCGTTGTCGGCGGCTATGGCGAACTGATCGATCCGCTGGTGAAGGGCCACGCCGATGTCAACCTCGCCAATCGGGGTGGCGAGACACCGCTGATCCTCGCGGTGCAGCGGCGCGATATCGACATGATCCGCACTCTGTTGTCGAACGGTGCCGACCCCGACCAGCGCGACCACCTCCAAGGGTTGTCGGCGCGCGAATATGCCCATCAGGATCCGCGTGGGGTGCCGATGGCGAAGGTGATCGACGGAACACCCAAGAAAGCCAAAGCCCAGGTCGCAGGACCGAAGTTTTAAAAGAACGCTCCGGCCTCCGCGTCCAACGTGCCGATCAAACGGCGTGCGGCGCGGCGTGCGAACGCCAGGGTCGCGCGCTTGCGTGTCGTTGCCGATACAGGCTCGCTATGCGCCTCGCGTATGATCGCCGCGTCGTACCGATCGGCGATGATCACCCCGGTACGACCCGGCAAAAGAGCGTCACTTTCGAGCGGGGAGGCGTCGAACCCCGCCGGGATCGCCCAGTAGAACCGATCGCAACACGCCAGATAGTCGGTCCATTTCGAGTCGCCGAGCAAATCGGCGCGCGATACCTTGATCTCAATGATGACGATGGCGCCCCGCGAATCAATCGCCATCAGGTCAGCGCGGCGATTGCCGTCGAGCGGCACCTCGCTCATCGCGATCAAGTCGTGCCGCAGAAGCAAGCGGGTCACCCCGCGTGCCACATCCGCCGCGCATAGCGCCGAACCGGGCGCATCGACACACGAGTCGGGAGGACGTTGCAGCATCCTCCCGGACTAGAACATTTCACGAACGGGTCAAATCGCCAGTGCGAGGATCAGCGGTAGAAAACCTGATTGCCGATCGCGGCAACCTGAACTCGGTGCCAACCCGGCGAAACGCGCCGAGCGTGGAAATACATCGCGCCGGCTGCCGGGCTGTCCCAGCCGTCGGACATCGCGACGCGAGCGACGGCCAGAGCAGTGCGAGACGCGGCGTTGTTGGCGATCGCTGGAACGTGGCCACCGCGGACGAAAGAGAACTGGCCCGGCTGCGTGACGACCGAGCACACCGATTTGGGGAAGCGGCCCGACTTGGTACGATTGAGGATCACCTTGGCGACCGCTAACTGACCGTTCAACGGCTCGCCTTTCGACTCGAAATAGATTGCACCGGCCAGACAGGTCAGTTCGTCACTTGTCGCGGAGGCGTCGCGCTGCGCGGCAACTGCGGCGTCCAAAGTGTCATAGCTGTCGGGTGA
>JBDSKT010000236.1:0-3124 GCA_039916765.1 Sphingomonas sp. | reverse complement strand
ACCCATTTCACCTTGCAACTGATGCTTGCGGTCGGCGAGGGCGCGCGCCATGCCGAGGGCGAATGGTGGCCCGTCGCCGATATCGAGTCGGCCGGGCTGCCGACGGTGTTCGCCAAAGCGGCGGCGGCGATCAGGAGCGGGCGATGAAACCGATGCGGCGGACGATGTGGAGAAGCGCGCTCGCCGTGCTGGCGATCACGGGCACGACCGTCACGCTGGCCCGGCAGGCCTCGCCGCAGGCCCCGCCGCAGCCCATGCCCCGGCCGGTTCCCACGCCGGCGATCGCCTTGGGCGACGTGCCGCACAGCGACCTGGCGGCGACTCAGGCGTTGTTCAATTCCTACGTCGTTGCCGGCAAGATGCCGGGCATCGCGGGAGCGTTCGGCATCGGTGATGCACCGACCAGGTTCATCAGCGCCGGCCGAGTTTCGGACGATACCGGCGCGCAAGCCGCTGGCCCCGACACGCTGTGGCGGGTCTATTCGATGACCAAGCCGATCACCGCGATGGCGGCGATGATGTTGATCGAGGAGGGCAAGCTGAAGCTCGACGAGCCGGTGAGCGATTTCATCCCCGGCTTCGCGCGAATGAACGTGCTGACCGACCCCGACCATTCGCTGGCGAGCAAGCCGGCGACCCACCCGGTGCTGGTGCGCAACCTGCTCACCCACACCGCCGGCCTCGGCTACAACATCATCACCACCGGACCGCTGCTGGCCGAGTACAAGCGGCTCGGCATCGATCCGGCGCAGGTCAACCCGACGATGGAGATGCAGGCGCGCACCGTGCGGCCCCGGACGCTCCAGGAATTCGCCGCCAGGGTCGCGACATTGCCGTTGATCGCCGAGCCGGGAACCAAGTGGAGCTATTCGATCGGGCTCGACGTGATGGGCGCGGTGATCGAGAAGGCAAGCGGCATGCCGTTCGATACGTTCGTGCAACGCCGCATCTTCGATCCGCTCAAGATGCGATCGAGCTTCTGGACGGTGCCAGCATCCGAGATCGGCCGCCTCGCCACCGCCTACGCGTTCAAGCGCGAGGCGATGGCGACCTTGTTCCCGGCAATGAAGATCGACCCCGCGTCGATCGGCCCGCTCGAGCGCGTCCCGCTCGACCGGGCGGCGAACTCGGTATGGCTCACCCCGCCGAGTTTTCCGTACGGCGGCGCCGGCCTCGTCATGTCGGCGCGCGATTACGATCGCTTCCTTCACGCGCTGCAGAACGAGGGCACGCTTGACGGCGTCCGTGTCCTGAAGCCCGAGACGGCGCGGCTGATGATGTCCAACCTGCTCCCCGCCGGCGTGACCTTCGGCGGCGTCGCGGCGGCGACCGGCGGGACGCCGGGCGGTGGCCCGAAAATGGGCTTCGGCGCGGGCGGCTCGGTCTATCTCGAGGATTTGCCCGGCGGCGGCGCCAAGGGCACCTACGGCTGGGGTGGTGCCGCGGGAACGATCGCCTTTGTCGATCCGGCGCGGCATGTGCGCGGGACGATCATGGTCAATTACTTCCCCGGCGAGAAATACCCGCTGCGCGCGCAGATCGGCCCGGCGCTTTACGCCGATGCCGCGCGGCTGCCCAAACACTCGTGATTGCCGCGGGACTGACCGGCGGCACGCTCGACCGCGCCGACCATCTGCGCCAGGACGCGAAGGCGCTGGCGGCGGCGGCGGGGGATTGGCGCGCGCGGCTGCTCAAGCTCGACGCGCTCGTGCCCGAGGTCGGCGACGATGGCATGCTCGGCTGGACGACGCTGGCCGACGCGCCCGACGACGCCGACCTGCTGCTGCTCGGCCTCGACCGGAACGACTGCCCGCATTTCGCTGTGTGGCATGCGGATGCGCGGGCGGGCGAGCCGACGCCGATGCGCTCCCCGGCGATCATCCACGCGCTCTCGACGCTCCAGCCGGGCGAGGCGGAGACCTATGCCGCCGCGCGCAGCCTGATCGAGTGGCACACCCGACACCGGTACTGCGCGGTGTGCGGCACGGCGACCGCGATCGTCCGCGCCGGCTGGGGCCGCCAATGCCCGTCCTGCGCCGCCGAACATTTTCCCCGCGTCGATCCGGTGGTGATCATGATCGCCGAGCATGACGGCCGCGCGCTGCTGGGTCGCGGCAAGAACTGGCCGCCGGGCCGCTATTCCGCGCTCGCCGGCTTTCTCGAGCCCGGTGAATCGATCGAGGAGGCCGTCGCGCGCGAGATTTACGAGGAAGCCGGCGTTCGCGTGTCGAACGTGCGCTACGTCGCCAGCCAGCCCTGGCCCTTCCCCTCCTCGCTCATGATGGCATGCGTCGGCGCGGCGGATGACGACACGCTGACGATCGACAGGAACGAGCTGGAAGACGCGATCTGGGTCGAGCGCGATGTGGTGCGCGCGGTGCTGGCGGGCGAGCCGGGCCCCTTCGTCGCGCCGCCGCCTTATGCGATCGCGTTCACGTTGCTGACGGAGTGGGCAAAGGGCTAGGGCGGCGCGTCTGCTATTGGGCGGGAAGGCGTCCGTCCGGTTTTGGGCGAAATCGCTCAAAAAAGCAGACCTTCAAGTCACTGCTTGGAAGGCAAGCGTTGATCGCCCGTCGCTCGATCGAAGTCGTAAGTCAGATTTCGTTCGATGTCCCACAGGGTGATTGTTTTAGGGGGGACATCGCTCCCGAGCGAGAGATAGAGGGGGAATCTGGACCGATCATATGTCACGTTGCATCCGGCGTTGCTCATCCGCACGCCAAGAAACTGCGGCGGCAATACCTTTACGTCTCCTTTCCCGCGTTCAAGGGTATAGGCCACGCTCCCACCGTCGAAGGTCGCTACCCCACCCTGCAACTTGATCCATCCGCACTCCGCGTTTCGATAAACGCCATCCGCATAGTTCCGACCTATCGGTGGCAGCGGATGAGCCCACGAATATAACCCAAAAATCACAGCGCATGTGACCACAAGAAGCGCTGCAAGCGCACCCATCTTGTCACGGAAATCCTCGGTTCCATCCATCGCATAGTTGTGGCGGATCGTGCGTTAGGGTCAATGTCCGAATCCGGGGACGCAGCCAAGCTCGGAATGACCGGCTCTGGGGCGCACGTAGCCGTTCGCCATGTTCTACAGCGCCGACCGATGCCAAGCTCGCGCCCCC
>JBDSKT010000235.1:0-2616 GCA_039916765.1 Sphingomonas sp. | reverse complement strand
GGGTTCCTTGTCGTCAACCTTGATCAGCATCCCAGCTTCGATGAGCAGCGGGTCGCCATATTCCTTCAGCGCGGTCTTGAGCTTGCCGCGCGAATCGGGCGCGAAGCCGAGGCCGAAGTCGCGCGCGGTCTCTGGCTTGATCCCGCGTTTTTCCAGCACGCCGCGCGCCTCGGCACCGGCGATGCCGTTCAACTGCTCGGTGAACCATGTCGCCGCATCGGCGCAGGCCTCGTGCAGGCCCTTGGCGCGCTCGGCCTTTTCCGCCGCGCGAGCGTCCATCGCGGGCATTTCCATTCCGGCGGACTGGACGAGCTCCTTCACCGCATCGATGAACGGCAGCCCGCGCTGGTCGGTCATCCAGCGGATCGCGTCGCCATGCGCGCCGCAGCCGAAGCAGTGGTAGAACGCCTTGTCGTCATTCACGTAGAAGCTGGGCGATTTCTCGTTGTGGAACGGGCAGCAAGCGCGCCATTCGCGCCCGACCTTTTGCAGCTTGGTGGTGCGGCCGATCAGCGCGGACAGCAGGGTTCGAGAGCGTAGTTCGTCGAGAAATTGCGGGGTGAGGGTCACCGTCGATTATTAGCCTGATTGACGCCCCGCCACAACGCCGCCGTCGGGCCTACGGCGATCCGGCTGTCGAGACCACCGGATCGCCGACAGGCATGCCGTCAGATCAGCGCTTGATCATCGAAAGCAGCGCATGGACGACCACCGCGCCAACCTTGCCCGCGCCGAGTGCGACGGCGACGCCGCCGATCGTCTCGAGGTTGATCGGCGCGACGTGCGCGACGACGACCGCGGTCAGGCCGCCGACAATGACCAGCACCACGCGCATCCACCACGGATCGCCACGATGTGCGGTGGTGGCGCATCGACGTCTCTTCCTGGCCACCAGGTGGCGCCAAACCCGCCCAAAATAAACAGAAACAGCATGTCCAGTTCCTCCCCGTTACGGAAAGCAACAGCAGGCGAATTCGCCATTTACGCAACCCGGTCGTGTTTTGCCGACTATTGCCCGCGCGAAGCTAGGACCGTGCCCATGAAGCGTCAAATTTGCCGCTATCGATATGGACCAGTTTGTTAGCTCAGCGCTGCCTTCACCAGTCCGCTCGCCTTCGACATGTCGAGTTCGCTCGCGTGTCGCGTCTTCAGCTCGGCCATCACGCGGCCCATGTCCTTCATGCCGCTCGCGCCCAGTTCGGCCTTGATTGCCTCGATTGCGGCGCTGGTCTGCGCCTCGCTCATCTGCGCGGGCAGGAATCGTTCGATTACCGCAACCTCGGCCTGCTCGGCATCGGCGAGTTCTTGGCGACCGCCCTTCAGGTACATCTCGATCGATTCGCGGCGCTGCTTGACCATCTTCTGCAGCACCTCGACGACCAGCGCATCGTCGTCATCTGGCGCCGTCCCCGTGCGCGCCTCGATGTCGCGGTTCTTGATCGCCGATTGCATCAGGCTGATGGCACCTCGGGTTTCCTTGTCGCCCGCTTTCATGGCGGCGATCTGGGCGGCTTTGATATCGTCTCTGATCATGAAGCCCCCATAGCGAGCAACGTCGGTTGACGCGAGAGGGGTGGGGGTCTAGCTGCCGGACCTTAGCGACATCGCTGCCCAAACAATGGAGTGCCCGCCCGCAATGGCCGACGCCAAGCCCATCGACGCGCCTGCCGGAGCGACCGGCTGCCTCGTCCTCGCGAGTGGCGAAGTGGTGTGGGGTCGCGGCTTCGGCGCGGAGGGGCAAGCGGTCGGCGAGGTGTGTTTCCATACCGCGATGACTGGCTATCAAGAGATCATGACCGACCCGAGCTTCGCCGGGCAGATCATCACCTTCACCTTCCCGCATATCGGCAACGTTGGCGCCAATGCCGACGACGTGGAGGCCGATGCGCCGCATGCGCTGGGGATGATCGTGCGCGAGGACGTGACCGCCCCGTCGAGCTTCCGCAGCACCGAGCGGCTCGACGACTGGATGAAGCGCCACGCGCGGATCGGCCTGGCGGGGATCGACACGCGAGCGCTGACCCGGCGGATCAGGGCTGGGGGTGCGCCCAACGGCGTGATCGCGCACGCGGCGGACGGGCGGTTCGACGTGCCGCTGCTGCTCGACATCGCGCGCGCCTGGCCGGGGCTGGAGGGGATGGACCTCGCCACCGCGGTGACCACGCAGACGCACTATGGCTGGGGCGAGAAGCGATCGGGCGGAGTGTGGCGACTTGGCTTCGGTTATGCGGATGTTGGCGAAGTTGCCGCGCAGGCCGATAGCGTGCCGCATGTCGTTGCGATAGATTATGGCAGCAAATACAATATATTCCGCAATCTTGTTAAGGCGGGATCGAAAGTTTCGGTGGTGCCGGCCACGGCGGATTTCGAGGAGATTATGGCTCTCTCGCCGGACGGCATCTTCCTGTCGAACGGGCCCGGCGACCCGGCGGCGACGGCGGCATATGCAGTGCCGGTGATCCGGCAATTGCTCGAAACCAATATTCCGCTGTTCGGCATCTGCCTTGGTCACCAACTGCTCGCGCTTGCCGTGGGCGGGCACACGACCAAGATGTTCCAGGGCCACCGCGGCGCCAACCACCCTGTCAAGCGGCTGGCGGACGGGGCGGTCGAGAT
>JBDSKT010000234.1:0-2982 GCA_039916765.1 Sphingomonas sp. | reverse complement strand
TGGTCGACCATATCGAGTCGCTGCGTGACGATGCCGACGCACATGATACGCGCATCCGGCTGACGCCCGATATACTTGGGACGGTCGATATCGCGGTGCGCCGGCATGGCGACGCGCTGCACGTTCACTTCTCGGCCGAGCGCGACGCGACCCGCGCGTTGTTGGCCGAAACCCGTCCGCGTCTCACCGAGATGGCGGAGGCACGGGGTATCAGAATCGCGAGCGCGAGCATCAACGGCGGCGGCGTGGGTAGCGGGGATCGGCAACCGCAACCGCAATCCGACTTTGCGCGCCCCGCGGCCATCGCCGCCCCCGCGCGTGCCGCTATCGATGCGGCGGACGGCGTTGGCGCGCGAGACCTCGTCAAACCCCTGGCCGGCCAGCGGCTGGCTTGAGAATGGAAGGAGCAAGACAATGAGCGAAGAAATGCAAGGCGAATCGGCTGCCCCGGCAAAGAAAAAGAAGGGCAAGAAGCTGAAGCTGTTGCTCGGACTGCTGGTGCTGGTCGGCGGCGGAACCGCCGGCGGGCTGTATGCTGCGGGAATGGGTCCCTTTGCGCATGGCGGCAGCGTGGCGTCGCTCGTCGCCACTGGTCCGCGCCTGGTCCCCAAAAGCGAGCAGAAGCGCGCCGGATTGGGCGACGGCGACAAGGCGGGCAGCGCGGCTCAGCACACGCCGACCGGCGCTGGCGGAGAAAAATACGCCTCCAACTATTACGCCATGGACAAGGAATTCACCTCTAACCTGCAGGATAGCGTGCATTTCGTCCAGGTCGGGCTTGCCGTTTCGACCCCCTATGACGACACCGTCATCGAGAACATCAAGACCAACGAGATTGCGGTGCGTTCGGCGGTCCTGATGACGCTCGCCGACACCAGCGAGGACGCCATATTCACGAGCGACGGCAAGAAGCAGCTTCAGGCGCGGCTGGCCAAGGCAATCAACGGCACGCTCAAGGAAAAGGAAGGTTTCGGGGGCGTTGGTAACGTTTACTTTACCAGTTTCGTCGTTCAGTGAGGCATGGTTAACAAGGCCTCACCGGATACAAGCGAGCGGCGCGAGCGGCCACGCCAGGCGGATCACGCCGCGTTGGGTGCGGCGAACCTCAATCCGTTCGGCGATCTGCATACCGTGCAGCACCTTTCGGCGCGGCTCGCGCGGAGTTTGCGCGCAGTGTTCGAGCCGCTGTTGCGCCAGGAAGTGCGCACCTTCGCCGAACCGCTCGCAGTCCAACGCTTCGCCGATTACCGCGCCGAGCGTGCCGAGGCGCTGACCGCCTGGCTGCCGATGGCGATGACGCCGGGCAACGGCGCGACCCTGGTCGTATTCGACGGCCGTTTCGTGATGGAAGTGCTCGACCTGTTCTTCGGTGGGACGGGTACGGCGCCGGCCGAACTGCCGGTTGAATTCTCGCCCTCGGCCGAGGCGATGGTCGCGCGGCTCGGTGGCATGCTCGCCGAACCGATGCGTGCCGCCTGGGAGCCGATCGCCCGGATCGCCTTCGCGCCCGGCCATGTCGAGGCCAATGCCGCGATGCTTGGCGGCTTCGATAGCGACGACGCGATGGTCGTGACTCGCTTCGGCATCGCTGCGGGTAACGCCAAGCCGGTCTTTTTCGACCTCGTATATCCGGTCGCGACGCTCAAGCCCTACGCGCCCACATTGACGGGTAAGGTTCTGTCCAAGACCGCCGATGCCGATCCCGCCTGGCGCACCGGCCTGACCCGCGCGGTGATGGGTGTGCGCTTCCCGATCCGCTCGGTCCTGGCCGAGCCGCGCATGTCGCTTGCCAAGCTGGTCGAGCTGAAACTCGGCGATGTCATCCCGATCGATGTCGAAGCCGAGGTTCCGGTGATGGTCGGCGGGGACCGCCTCGGCACGGGTACGGTCGGCGCGTCGAACGGCAAGGCGGCGATCCGGCTCAACAAGATAACACGGGAAGTGGTGGGGGATTACGAATGAACGACATGACGGGAGGCTTTCCGGTCGATACCGGGGTGGCGGCCAATTTGCGGCTGTTGCAGGACGTCGATGTCAAGCTGACGGTCGAGATCGGCTCGACCAGCCTGACGCTGCGCGAACTGCTTGCGCTCGGTGAAAGCTCGGTGATCGAGCTAGACCGGCTGGCCAATGAGCTGCTCGACGTACTGGTCAACGGCACGCTGATCGGGCGCGGCGAGGTTGTCATGGTCGGCGACCGTTTCGGGGTGCGCATGACCGAGCTCGTCTCGCCCGACAAGCGCGGCTGATCCGCCATGATGTGGACGTATATCCTGAAGCTGGTCGTGCTGCTGCCGCTCGTCTGCGGCCTGATGATCGGTTGCCTGTGGGCGTGGCGCAAGCTCGAGAGCCGGATGCCCGGCCAGCCGGCCAACCGCATGCTCAAGGTCGCCGAGACGATGATGATCTCGCCCGGCGTGCGTCTTGCCGTTCTCGAGTTCGAGGGGCAGAAACTGCTCGTTTCGGTCGGTCGTGGCGGCGTTGCTCTTCTCGACAAGCAGGCCGCGAAATGAGTTTCATCGTCATCCGTCAAGGTTCGGGCCCCGCGCTGATCAAGGCGCCCCAGACCAAGCGCGGCGTGCCGTGGGGCAAGGTCGCGCTGGTCCTGCTCGGCATCGTATTCGCGCTGATCCTCGCGCATCCCGCCTTCGCGCAGGCCGCGCCCGCGCTCAAGCCGCCCGCCGCCCCCGGCGCGGGCGACGCGGTCGATCGCGCGCTCGGCGACCTCGGCGGCGGCAAGGCGCCGCTGTCGCTCTCTTTGCAGATCCTCATCATCATGGGGCTGCTCACGATTCTCCCCGGCATCCTGCTGATGATGACCAGCTTCACGCGGATCATCATCGTGCTGTCGATCCTGCGCCAGGCGCTCGGGCTGCAGCAGACCCCGCCCAACCAGGTGCTGGTCGGGCTGTCGCTGTTCCTCTCATTCTTCGTGATGTCGCCGGTGATCAGCCAGATCAACACGACCGCGATCCAGCCTTA
>JBDSKT010000233.1:0-27619 GCA_039916765.1 Sphingomonas sp. | reverse complement strand
GATGAAGGCGTTGTTGATCGGCTGGGTGGAGGGCTCGCCGTCCGTGCGGGCATAGGTCAGTCGCGCGCCCAGCGTCGCGGAGAACGCCGAACTCAGCGCCAGCGTGCCTTCGCCGAACAACGAAGCGCTGCGCGTGACGTTGGTCACGCCGATGATCTCGATCGGGTTGTCGATCGGCCCGGTCTCACGCGACTGGGTGTCACGGTTGCTGAGCAACGTCAGCCCGACGACCCAGCGATTGCCGCCGGGCAGCGACCGCGACAGGCGCGCTTCCTGCGTTAGCAACAGCCGCGCATTATCGGTACGGTAGGCGATAGGCTCGGTCGCGCCGGGCATCGCCGACGTCGCGTCGAACAGGTCGCCGGCATGATCGTCGCTGACGCCGGTTGCCGACGTCAGCTCGAGCCCGCTGTCCCACGCCTTGGTCACCACCAGCCGCCCGAGCGCGAATGCGCTGTGATAGGGCTGGGCTTGCAATGTCGTCCGGGTGAGATGGCCGGGGCCGTCTGCATATTGCGCATCGCGCCCGTCGACGCGCTGAAACAACCCGCTCAGTTCGATGTCCCAGCCATTGCCGGGATCGACGCGTCCGGCGAGGCGCCCGCCGACCGTGTCGACGCGGTTGACGTCGCGCCGGCCCTGCCCACGATCGTCGATATAGCCGCCGTCACGGATGCGGTAGGCGACGCCGCGCAAGCCGGCGACGTCCTCGGCCAGCGGCATGTCGATCCGCGCGCTGGCGTCGAAACCGGGTTCGCCGCTCGCGGTGGCCGACACGCCCGCTTCGACCGCCCCGCTGGCATGCCGCAGATCGACCGGCGCGGGGGTGAGGCGGATGATTCCGCCGATCGCTCCCGCACCGTAGAGCGTGCCCTGCGGCCCCTCCATCACCTCGACATCCTGCATGTCGTAAAGGCGGAGGTCAGGTTCCGGCCCCGCATAGATGAGCGGCACGTCGCCGAAATACATGCTCGCGGTGGATTGCGTCGCGCCGTTGAAGCTGCTGTCGGCCACGCCGCGGATGAACAGCTTGTCGCGCCCCGCGCCGAGCGCGGTGCTTTGCAGCACGGGCAACGTCCGCGCCGCACCGTCCATGTCGGGTGTGGCACGCGGCGCGCCGGGGCTTGCCAGCCCGGAGACGACGGTGATCGCGCCCGGATAGCGAAGCAAGGCAACGTGCTGCTTGCTTGCGGTAACGATGATGTCGCCCGCCACAGCGGATGGCGACGCGGCCGCTGCCGGGCGTGCCGCCACGCGCCGCGTTTCGCCCCGCACGATGCGATAGCTCGTGTCGTTCACCCGGATCGCGCGATACCCCGAGCCGGCGAGCAACCGCGCCAACGCCTCACGCAGCGACATGGCGCCCGCGAGCGGCGCGACTCGGACCTGACGCAGCCCCGGCTCGACGCTGACGATGTCGCCACCGGTCTGGCGCGCGAGCGTCGTGAGCGCCATGTCGAGCGTCGTCGCCGGAATGGCAATCGCGCGGTCGGCGGCGCGAAGGGGTGTGAGGGGCCCTGCGGAAATCAGGCCCAATGCGACAAAAAATCTAGTCGGTCGCAGGACCCGAAGGCGAGAGAATCCACGTCTCGCCATCCCTACGCCACCCTGCCCCGATCAACGCGGCGAGATGCGGCACGTCCTTCTGCGCCTCGCCAGTGAGGCGGACCATGCCGGTAAAGGGCCGGGCCGACAAGCCCGGATCGAGCCGCAGTTGCGCGCCGCTAAGCCGGCGGATCGTGCCGATCACGCTACCCAGCGGCTCGCCGGTGAAGGTCAGGCGGCCATCGCGCCAGCCGCCGACCTGGTCCACCGCCAAGTCGCGCAGCACCACGCTGCCGCTATCCTCATGCGCCGACAGTCCCTTGCCTGCCTTGAGCAGCAGCGACTCGCGCCCGGGCTGGAACAGCACCGCGCCCTCGGCCACCTGAACATCCAGCCGCCCGCCATCGCGCGCGACATCGAACACGGTGCCGACATCGCGCAGGCTGATCGCCCCCGAGCGCACAGTGAACGGGTTGCCGGCATCGTGATGCACCGCGAACACCGCCTCGCCGGCGCGAAGCTCGGCGATGCGCGGATCCTTGTGGTCGAGCCGAAGCGCCGTGCCGCCGCTGAGCTGAATCCGCGTGCCGTCGGCGAGCGTGACGTTGCGCTGCTCGCCCGGCTGGGTCCGGACGACATAGGGATCGCCTGCAATATTGGTCGCCAGCGGCATCGCCAGCACGGCCAGGCCCGCCGCGATCGCCGAACCGCCCGCCGCCCATAGCCAGCGAACCGGACGGCGTGCGGGCACGCGGGCGGCGTCGAGATCGTTGGCGATGATCGGCAATCCTGGCGGGATCGCCGCGCCGGCAAGCAGCGCATCGTCAAGCGCAACGCCGTCATACGCCGCGGCATGCGCCGGATCGGCCTCCAGCCACGCGACGAAATCGTGCCAGCCAGCCGTCGTCAGCTCGGCCTGGCGAAGGTGCCAGCCGATAGCCTGATCGACAATGGAAGCAGCCCCTGTTGTCACTTCACACCCCTGTTCGAATCCTAGACGTCACGGATCGCCGCTATCCGCACCCCCGCCGCCGGAATCGTGAATCAAGCGGTAGGCGCGTTGCAGCAGCTTCTCGACGCCGCTCACGCTGATGCCCAATTGCGCCGCTATCTCGCGCTGCGGCCGCCCTTCGAACCGGAACAGGCGAAACGCCTCGCGCGTGCGATCGGGCATCGCGGCGATCGCCGCCTCGACCTGACGCAGCCGTTCGCGCGCGACCAGCGTGCGCTCGATATCCGGTATCTCGTCCGCCTCGGACTGCGCTTCCATCCAGCCGGTGTCGCGCGCGCCGCGCCGGACCGCCGAGATGCGCCGGTCGGCGGCAAGGTTGGCGGCCATGCGGAACAGATAACCGGCCGGCTCGGCGACCGGGCGTTCGACCAATTGATCAAGCTTCAGCCACATGTCCTGCAGCGCATCCTCGGCATCGTCGGCGCTGCCCAGCCGCGCGGCGAGCAGCCGCGCGAGCATCGGCCGCTCCGCCAGAAAAATTGCTTTCAGACCGCTTTCCGCCAACCCGATTCTCGATATTCGGTTGGCGGCGATGTGCCCAAGCCGGCGCGGAAAGACCAGCGCTTGTTATCGCGCCACACGTCCGACGCGACGAAGAATTATCCGCGGGCCGATCTGGCGGAGCCGTTCGCCATTTCGAACACGCCCTGAAACGAGCGCTCGCGGATGCGCTCGCTGGTCATGCGCCGGTTGCGCAATCGGCGCGCGAGGAAGGAATAGAAGAACCAGTCCCCAGCGACCGACGCGGCGGCATGGTACAGCACGCGCTCGGCCAGCGTCCAGCGGATCGAATCGCGATTGCGCTCGCGCGGCGCCGGCGCGCACCAGAATTTGGCGCCGTAGCGCATCCTGCCCTGGCCGACGATTCGGTGGATGATCTCGTGATCCTCGAGCACGTAGTTCCAGCGGTCGGCGCAAAACCCGCCCGAGCGGCGAAGCGCGGCGGTGTGGAAGGCCTGGCCCGCCCCGCCGGTCAGGCACTGGCGGCGCAGGATGTACGGCATGATCGCGGCATGGAGCGCGGTCTTGCGCCGTGCCGATGGATCGTCCGGACAGCCGAAATAGGCGCCGGCGGCGACGCAACCGGCCTTGTCGAGCAATGCCTGCGCCTGAACGAGATAATCGGCCGGATACCAGGTGTCGGCGTCGCAGGTCGCGACGAAGCGCGTGCGTACTTGCGACAACCCGGCGGTGAGCGCGGCGACCTTGCCCGGACGTCGTTCGGTGACCAGTTGGTAATGCAGCCCGAGATCGTCGCACAGCTCGGCCGCGACGCCCGCGCTGCCATCGGTCGATCCATTATCGACCAGGATCAGCGCGAACCGCGCGGTCTGCGCGGCGAGGCTGGTGAGCGTGCGCGCGAGAAAATCGCGCTCGTTGAAGAACGGCACGATCACCGTCCAGTCGAGCGCATGCAGCGGCACGATCTCGGCCGGGCCGTGGCCCCAGGCCGATGCGGTATCGAGGTCGCGCGCGACTTCAAACAGCATGGCGGCCGTTCCAATGGATCCTGCGGATGTCGGCGCGGACACGGGCCGGGCAGCGGAACGATCCGCCATCCATCAGCCCGCTCGCCCCCCCGGAAAAGCAACTGGTCATCGATAGGCAGACGGCGCAGCGTTGGCGGACCCGCACCCGTGCAACGCAAAATATTATGAAATAATTTACCACCCACCATGCCGCTCGAAGGCTTGGCAGCCGACCCGCGACACGGCACAAGTTATCCCATGCTCCCACTTTTCCTGATGCTCGCCGCGCCGCTTGCCCCGCCGGCGCCCAAGCCGGCCCCCACGGCGACCCCGGCAAGCGCGCCCGCCAAGACCTGGCCCGCGCGCGAGGCGGATTTCACGATCAAGGATTTCCGCTTCAAGACCGGCGAGACCCTGCCCGCCGTCAAGCTCCACTACACCACGCTCGGCCAGCCGCACCGCGATGCGCACGGAGAGATCGACAATGCCGTGATGGTGCTCCACGGCACCGGCGGCACCGGGCACCAGTTCCTCAACCCCGTGTTCGCCGATGAGTTGTACGGTCCCGGCCAGCCGCTCGACATCACGCGCTATTGGATCATCCTGCCCGACAATATCGGCCACGGCGCGTCGTCCAAACCATCCGACGGGCTGCACATGCGTTTCCCGCGTTACGATTATGACGACATGGTCGAGGCGCAGTACCGGCTGCTGCACGACGGGCTCGGCATCAAGCGGATGCGGCTGATCATGGGCACCTCGATGGGGTGCATGCACAGCCTGATCTGGGGCGAAACGCATCCCGATTTCATGCGCGCGCTGATGCCGCTGGCATGCGAGCCGGTCGAGCTTGCCGGGTTCAACCGGATGTGGCGGCAATTGCTGATCGACGGGATCAAGGCCGATCCCGCCTGGGCCGGGGGCGAGTACAAGACCGAGCCGCAACAGGGCCTGCGCACCGCCGAGACGGTGCTGTTCATCGCCGGCGCCGCGCCGCTCAATTACCAGAAGCTCTTTCCCGAGCGCGACCGCGCCGCAGCCTTTGCCAGCGAGCGGGTGACCAAGGGGATCGCCGGGCTCGACGCGAACGACTTGATCTACGCGGTCGATTCCTCGCGCACGTATAATCCGTGGCCGAAGCTCGAGGCGATCACGGCACCAACGACCTGGGTCAATTCGGCCGACGACTTCATCAACCCGCGCAATTTCGATTACCCCGCGCAGGCGGTGAAGCGGATGCCGCATGCGCGCTTCCGGCTGATCGCGGAGACGGCGGATACGCACGGCCATGGCACGCATACCTGGGCGGTCAACTGGAAGGCCGATCTTGCCGACCTGCTCGCGCGTACCGAGCCAACGCGCTGACCGTGACCGTGCGGGAGGAGGACACAACGGGCGCCCGCTGGCGCTTCGCGATCGATCGCGGCGGCACGTTCACCGATGTCGTCGCGCACCGGCCCGACGGGTCGCGCGTGACGATGAAATTGCTCTCGGTCGATCCCGAGCGTTACGACGATGCCGCGATCGCGGCGATGCGTCGGCTGACGGGGATCGCCAAGGGTCCCTTGCCCGCCGCCGATATCCGCATCGGCACGACGCTGGCGACCAACGCGCTGCTCGAACGGCGGGGAGAGCCGACGCTGCTGGCGATCACCAGGGGGTTCGGCGATGCGTTGACGATCGGCTATCAGGACCGGCCCGATATCTTCGCCCGCGCGATCGTGCGGCCGCCGCCGCTGGCCGACCGGGTGGTGGAGATCGACGAGCGCGTGAGCGTAGAGGGCGAGGTGCTGCGCCCGCTCGATCTCGCCGCCGCCGAAACCGGCTTCGCCCAAGCCTTCGATGCTGGACTACGCAGCATCGCGATCGTGCTGATGCACGGATGGCGCCACACCGATCATGAGGTCGCGCTCGCTGATCTCGCGGCGCGGATCGGCTTCACGCAGATTTCCACCAGCCACCGCACCGCCCCTGTGATGCGCCTCATCGCGCGCGGCGACACGACGGTGGCGGACGCCTATCTCTCGCCCGCGCTTTGCCGCTATGTCGCCGGGCTGACCGACGCGCTCGGCCTCGCGAGCGCGCCGCTGTTCATGCAATCCTCCGGCGGGCTGGTCGCGGGCGACGCGTTTCACGGCAAGGACGCGCTGCTTTCGGGCCCGGCGGGCGGGATCGTCGGCATGGCCGCGACCGCGCGTGCGGCCGGGTTCGACCGCGTGATCGGCTTCGACATGGGCGGCACCTCGACCGACGTATCGCTCTACGCCGGCGCGTTCGAACGTCGCGACGAGGCGCAACTGGGCGGCGTGCGGGTCGCGGCGCCGATGCTTCGGATCGACACCGTCGCGGCGGGCGGCGGATCGATCTGTCACTTCGACGGCGGGCGCTTCGTAGTAGGGCCGGATTCGGCGGGCGCGGTGCCGGGGCCGGCCTGTTACCGGCGCGGCGGGCCGCTCACCGTCACCGACTGCAACCTCGTGCTCGGCAAGATCCGCGCCGACAGCTTTCCAGCCGTGTTCGGCGAAACGGGCGACGCGCCGCTCGACCGCGACGCCTCGCTCGCCCGGCTCGACACATTGCTCGACGAGGTCGAGGCCGCGACCGGACAGCGGCCACCGCGCGAGAGAGCCGCCGAGGGGCTGGTCGCGATCGCGGTGGCCAACATGGCGCAGGCCATCAAGGCAGTGTCGGTCAGCCGGGGGCATGATCCGGCGGGGTTCGCGCTGGCCTGTTTCGGCGGCGCGGGCGGGCAGCACGCCTGCCTCGTTGCCGATGCGTTGGGGATCGAGCGAGTCCTTCTCCATCCGCTCGCCGGCGTCCTGTCGGCCTACGGCATCTCGCTCGCCGACCGCAGCGCGATGCGCAGCGCCACGGTGGCGCTCGGGTTCGATGACGGCGCCGGTATCGAAACGGCGGTGGCCGATCTTGCCGCCGCCGCGCGGGATGATCTCACGGCACAAGGCGTCGCGCCGGACACGATCCGAATCGAGGCCCATGCGCTCGTCCGTTACGCGCGCACCGACCAGGGGCTCGACGTCGCAGTCGATGCGCCGGACGCCATGCGTGCGTCGTTCGAGGCGGCGCACCGCGAGCGGTTCGGCTTCCTGGTCGAGGATGCGCTGGTGGTCGAACGGCTCCGGATCGAGGCGTTGGCATCCGGCAGCGCCGAGTCCGCCGACACCGCGCCACGCCGTCACGCCGGTTCCGCCGCGCCGCGCCGCGTCACCGTGCACATGGCCGGCGCGCGGCACGAGGCACCGCTCCACGCGCGCGCCGATCTTGCCATGGGTGCGACCGTCACCGGCCCAGCGCTGATCGCCGAGGAAACATCGACTATCGCGATCGAGCCGGGCTGGGCCGCCGCGATGCTGGACGACGGCACGTTGCTGCTTTCGCGCGCCACGCCCCGCGCCGCAACGATTGCAGATGCCGCCGCCGATCCGGTGCGCCTGGCGATATTCGGCGGGCTATTCATGGGCATCGCCGAGGAGATGGGCGCCGCGCTCCAGCGCAGCGCCGCCTCGGTCAATATCCGCGAACGGCTCGATTATTCGTGCGCGCTGTTCGACGCGGGCGGCAACCTCATCGCCAACGCGCCGCACATCCCGGTGCATCTCGGCTCGATGGGCGACAGCGTGCGCGCGATCATCGACGCGCGATCGAGCGACGGGCGCGGGTTGCGGCGCGGCGATGTCTATGCGCTCAACGACCCGTATCGCGGCGGGACGCACCTGCCCGATATCACTGTGATCCAGCCGGTCTTCGCTGGTGGCGATACCCCCGCCTTCTTCGTCGCGGCGCGCGGCCACCATGCCGATGTCGGCGGCATCGCGCCCGGATCGATGCCAGCGGGCAGTACGAGCATCGCCGAGGAAGGCGTGATCCTGCGCGACGTGCTGGTGGTCGAGGACGGGCGGTTGCGCGATGCCGAGCTGCGCGCGCTGTTCGCCAGCGGCGAGTGGCCCGCGCGCAACATCGACCAGAACATGGCCGATCTCGCCGCGCAGGTCGCCGCCTGCGCGCGCGGCGCGGCGGGGTTGGACCGGCTCGTCGCGGAACACGGCGCCGATGTCGTCAGCGGCTATATGGCGCACGTTCAGCGCCACGCCGAGCAGGTCGCGCGGCGGTTGATCGCCGGCCTCGACGACGGCGCGTTTGCGTATGAAACGGACGATGGCGCGACCGTGCGCGTCGCGGTGCGGGTCGATCGCGAAGCGGGCGCGATCACCGTCGATTTCACCGGCACCAGCGATCAACGCCCCGGCAACACGAACGCGCCGCTCGCGGTGGTGCGCGCGGCGGTGCTGTACGTCTTGCGCACGCTGGTCGAGGACGAGGTGCCGCTCAACGACGGTTTCCTGCGCCCGGTGACGCTGATCGTGCCCGTGGGATCGATGCTCAACCCGCGCTTTCCAGCGGCCGTGGTCGCGGGCAATGTCGAGACGAGCCAGGTCGTCACCGACGCGCTGTTCGGGGCGCTCGGCGCGATGGCGGCGAGCCAGGGCACGATGAACAACTTCACCTTCGGCGACGACACGTTCCAATATTACGAGACGATCGCCGGCGGCGCGGGCGCCGGCCCCGGCTTTACCGGTGCCGCGGCGGTGCAGACGCACATGACCAACAGCCGGCTCACCGACCCCGAGGTACTCGAAACGCGCTTTCCCGTGCTGCTGGAGGCATTCGCCATCCGCCGCGGCTCGGGCGGGCCGGGCGCTTGGGCGGGCGGCGATGGCACGGTCCGCCGTCTGCGCTTTCGCCGCGCGATGCGCGCCAACATCCTGTCCAACCACCGCCGCGTCCCGCCCTTCGGGTTGGCGGGCGGCGGCGACGGCGCGACCGGCACCAACCGGGTCGAGCGCGCCGACGGCAGTATCGAGCACCTCACCGCCACCGCCTCGGTGGAGATGAGCGAGGGCGACACGTTTTTGATCGAGACGCCTGGCGGCGGCGGCTATGGCCGCGCTACGAAGGGCGGCGGTTGATGCTCGTCCTGTCGGGCATCGCCGTCATCGCGCTCGGCTTCCTGCTGCGCTTCAACCCGCTGATCGTGATCGTCGTCGCGGCGTTCGTCACCGGACTCGCCGCCGGGCTCGATCCGCTCGCGGTGCTTCGCGCCTTCGGGCATGCCTTCAACGACGCGCGCTATGTCAGCGCGGTCTATCTCGTGCTGCCCGTGATCGGCCTGCTCGAACGCTTCGGGCTGCAAGCCCGCGCGCGCGAGCTGGTCGCCGGGTTGAAACGGCTGACGCTCGGTCGGCTGCTGCTCGGCTATCTGCTGTTCCGTCAGGTCACCGCCGCGCTGGGGCTGATCTCGATCGCCGGCCCGGCGCAGACCGTCCGCCCGCTGGTCGCGCCGATGGCCGAAGCTGCGGCGGGAGATGGTGCCGATCCAGAACGCGTGCGCGCGATGGCGGCGGCGACCGACAATGTCGGGGTGATCTTCGGCGAGGACGTGTTTCTCGCGGTCGGGTCGATCCTGCTGATGAAAGGCACGCTCGAGGGGATGGGCATCGTGCTCGAGCCGTTCCAGCTTTCGGTCTGGGCGATCCCCGCCGCAATCGCCGCGTTCGTCATCCACGGTTTCCGCCTGATGCTGCTCGACCGGCGGTTGGCGCGGGCGCGATCCGCCGCGACAGCGAGCACGCTCGCGTGATCGGCCTCAACGTCGTCTATCCGGTCGCGGGGCTGGTGTTCGCCGCGTTCGCCGGGTTGGGGGCGCGCGAGCGGCGCTGGGCCAACGCCGGGTTCCACGGCCTGATCGCGCTGTCCTTCTTCGCCGGCGATCGGCTCGGCGACCTGGGCAACGGCGTGCTGGTGCTGGCACTGGTAGCGATCGCCGCGTCGGGCCTGATGCGCCGTGCGACCCTCGCGCCACCCCCTGCCGAGCGGCCCGCGCGACAGCTGTTCATCCCCGCGCTGGTGATCCCCGTGACGGCGCTGGTCGGCACGCTGGTGTTCAAGCAGGTGCCGACATTGGTCGATCCCAAGCAGGCGACGCTCGTCGCGCTGACCCTCGGCGTGATCCTCGCGCTCGGGCTCGGCTATGCCTGGCTCCGCCCGGCGCCGCTGGTGCCGTTCGCCGCCGGTCGCGGCCTCGCCGACGAGATCGGCTGGGCGGCGGTGCTGCCGCAAATGCTCGCCAGCCTCGGCGCGGTGTTCGCGCTCGCCGGCGTGGGGCAGGTGGTCGGCGGGCTGGTCGGGCAAGCGATCCCGCACGGCAGCCTCGTCGGCACGGTACTCGCTTACGGGCTCGGCATGGCGTTGTTCACAATGGTGATGGGCAATGCCTTCGCCGCCTTTCCGGTGATGGCCGCGGCGGTCGGCGTGCCGTTGCTGGTCAAACAATTCGGCGCCGATCCCGCGCCGGTCGCGGCGATCGGGATGCTGATGGGGTTCAGCGGCACCCTCCTCACGCCGATGGCGGCGAATTTCAATCTCGTCCCTGCCGCCCTGCTCGAACTCAAGGACCGTTACGGCGTGATCCGCGCGCAGGCACCCACGGCCACCGCGCTCTTGCTCTTCAACCTGATCTTGTTGTGGACGGTGCTGAAATGGACGGTGAAATGAAACTCGATGCAGATCACGCCGCGCGCTTTGCCGGGCTGACGCTCGGCCATATCGGCCAGCCTTATCCCTACAAGGCGGACCACATTCTCACCGGACCAGAGGATCTGGTGCTGCCGAGCGAGCTTCACCCCGTCTTCCACGGCAGTTTCGACTGGCACAGCTGCGTGCACGGATGGTGGCAGCTGCTGACCATCGCGCGCCAGTTTCCCGATCTGCCTGGGGCCGCCGCGATCCGCGCGCGCGCCGACACGACGCTGGTCCCCGCCAAGATCGCGGGAGAATGCGCCTATCTCGATCGCCCGATGAGCATGGGGTTCGAGCGGCCCTATGGCTGGGCGTGGGCGCTTGCGCTGCACGGCGAGGCGGTGCGGCATGAAGCCGGCTGGGGCGCCGCGCTGGAACCGCTCGCGCGCGCTTTTGCCGCGCGATTTATGGTGCATCTGCCCAAACTGACCTATCCGATCCGCGTCGGTACGCACGCCAACACCGCCTTTGCCTGTCACCTGGCAATCGGCTGGGCGCGCGCGCACGACCCGGCGCTGGCCGCGCTGATCGAAGCGCGCGCCACCCACTGGTACGGTAACGATTGCGGCTGCCAGGCGTGGGAGCCATCGGGGGACGAATTCCTTTCCTCGGCCTTGAGCGAGGCGTTGCTGATGAGTTCGGTCCTGCCGGCTCCCGCCTTTCGCCGCTGGTTCGACGCCTTTCTTCCCGAGGTTGCGCGCGGCGAACCGGCCACCTTGTTCACACCCGCCACCGTATCCGACCGCAGCGACGGCAAGATCGCGCACCTCGACGGCCTCAACCTCAGCCGCGCCTGGTGTTGGCGCACGATCGCCGGCGCGCTCGGCGCCGGTCATCCCGCCGCCGCCCGCATCGCCGATGCAGCCGTGTGCCACCTCGACGCCAGCCTGCCGCACCTCGCCGACGATTATGCGGGAACGCATTGGCTGGCGAGCTTCGCCCTGCTCGCGCTGTCCGCCTGACGATCGCCTTGATCTGACGCTTGGTCGATCGCTTCAGTCGCTTTCGTCGGCGGCGAACGAACCGCGAAAAACGGGCACGCACCGCCCCTCGATCGATGCGCGGATCTCCGCCCCGTCGCGCCACGCCTCGGCATCGATCCGACTTGGCCGACCCATCGCCTCGCCCTGGAAAATGGTGAAGCGGCGCCTTTCGCCGGCATCCAACGACAGCAACAACCCGGCCAGCGGCGCCGCGGCGCTTCCCGTCGCCGCGTCTTCCCAGGTGCCCGCAAGCGGCGCGAACATCCGCGCGCCGATGATGTCGTCCTGCCGATGATAGGCGTAAATCGAGAAACGCTCCGCCGGCGTCGACAAGGCCGAGCGCGCGGCACGGAATGCGGCAGGGTCGGGACTGCACTTGGCCAGCCCGGTCTGGGTCAATTCAACGATAACGTAGGGGTTGCCCATCGACCCGTGGATCGGCGGATGACGCTGCACCGCGATGGCGCCGTCCGGCACGCGGAGGCAGGCCGCGATGGCACCCGCCGGAACCGTCTCGCCAAGCTCCAGCGAGCGCGGCGCAACGACGCGGGCGCCGGTCACCGATCCACCGTCCCGCAGCAGCGCCACGCGCACCAGCCCGGCCGGCACCTCGAGCACCATCTCCCGCGTTTCGGGCGGCAACGACCGACCGAGGACGACGGCGGTGCCGATCGTCGGATGTCCGGCGAACGCCATCTCCGCGGTCCGGTTGAAGATGCGAACCCGGCAGTCGTTGGCGGGATCGTCCGGCGGCAGCACGAACGCCGTCTCGCTCAGGTTCATTTCGTGCGCGATGTTCTGCATGGTTTCGGGCCGAAGTCCGCGGGCGTCGGTGAACACCGCGAGCTGGTTGCCGCCGAAGCGGTGCGACGCGAAGACGTCGATCGTCTGAAAATCATAGACCTTCATTGTCGGGCCTCCTTGCGATCCATTCAGTCCGGCAGCGCGATGCCGAGCCGCTCCCGAAACCCGCGCAGGCCAATGCCCGTTATCGTCAGCGTGCGGGTCCCCGGTGATCGCATCAGCCAGCCCGTGTCCAGCCCGCGGGAGAGGATCGCGGCCCCCAGGTGTCCGCCGAGATGAGGGCGCTGCTCGGTCCAATCGAGGCAGCGCTGGGCATGCCGGTCGTCGTCCAGCTGCCGATCCAGACCGACCGGCACACCCCAGAGCCGCAGCCGCGAGATGAGATCGCTGCCGCCTTGGGCTCGTTCTTCGTGCCAGGCGTTCCAAAGCTCGACACCCAGGCGCCCGGCGACATGGCCCTGGCATATTCGCGCGAGGTCGATGTGCCGTGCGCCGTGAT
Organism: Sphingomonas sp.; assembly: GCA_039916765.1. GTDB lineage: Bacteria > Pseudomonadota > Alphaproteobacteria > Sphingomonadales > Sphingomonadaceae > Sphingomonas. The sequence continues at coordinate 14,713 of JBDSKT010000233.1, read as the reverse complement.
CTTGTCCGTTGGGGCGATCGGGACGGCGCGCGAGCTTCGCCAGGCTCAGCAACATCTGCGCCACCTGATCCGAAGCGAGCCGGTGCTGGTGCGTCCGCCCGACCCGGTCGATCACGATCAGCCCGGCCGAGCTCAGCTTGGCGATATGGCCGCTGGCGGTCTGCGGCATCACACCGGCGACATCGGCGAGCTGCCGCGCGGTCAGCGGCAACCCATCGAGCAGCGCGAGCAGCATGTTCGTGCGCCCCGGATCACCGACCAGCGCGGCGATCTCCGACAGCGAGCTGACCGTCACATCGGCGGGAAACTCCGATCGATCGTCCGCCACGTCGCTGGCGCACCGCCGATCGGCAATGGCGGTGATGGGATGACAATCGCCCCACGCCAACCGCAGCGGCGTCGAGTGCCGGGGCTGAGATTGTGGTTGTGGCAACGGCCGGGTCGCCTTCGATCCCGCAAGGTCGGCGGCGGGTTGCCGCGCGACATTCATCAAACCGAGCCGCTCTTTTCGATAACCAGGATGCGTGCCTCGCCGACCGGGGTTGCGACGTGCCTGTCGCCCGGTTCCGCGACGAAGATGTCGGACGCGACCAGCATCACCTCGTGCACCTCACCACCGCGCTCGAAGGCCATCTTGACCGTGCCATCGAGCACGACGAACACCTCGCTGCCGTCATTTTCGTGCCAGATATAGGGTTGGTCGGTCCAGTGCAGGCGGACCGATGTCCCGTCCAGCTCCGCAATGTCTCGCGCCCCCCATGCGCGGTCGGCGCGAAAGGTTCGTACATCGTCGATGATATCGACCACGCTCTTTCTCCTCGGTCCGCCACGCGTCAGGCCGACGGCCAGCATCGACCAGTACGGCCCAACCCGCTTCAACCGAATGCATAACCGGCGCAACGCAACATTCCGAATGACGGAACGACCAACGGGTTGGCAACCGGTTGCTAGCGCAGCTCGCCACTCAGGCGGGGCGGCAGAAACGATGCGAGGTGATCGATCAGCATCCGCAGGCGCCGCAGCTTCTGCCGCCCTTCGGGCCATACCAGGCTGAGCGGCCGCGGCTCGGTTTCGAACGGAGCCAGCACCCGCACCAGCCGTCCCGATTCCAGGTCGTCCTGCAACTGGTAGGAGAGCGCGTTGACCAACCCGTGCCCCGCGCGCGCCGCGGCGACGGCCGCCTCGGCCTGATTGATCATCAGGCGCGGCCGGATGGCGATCTCCAGCGGAGCGCCATCCGCGCTTTTGAAACTCCAGGTGGAATCGACCGCTCCGCCCTGATGAACTGTCTGATGATCGGCCACCGCCTCGGGCGTCGCGGGCGTGCCGGCCTGAGCGAGATAGGCCGGGCTTGCCGCGATCATCCGCTTCACCCAGCCGATGCGCCGGACGATGAGCGAAGCGTCTTCGATTCGGCCGGTGCGGATGGTGAGGTCGAATCCTTCCTCGTGGAGGTCCTGCACGCGGTCGCAAACATCGAGCGCCACCGAGATGGCCTGGTGCCGGTTGGTGAAATCGACCAGCGCCGGCGCCACATGCGCGCGTCCGAACGCGAGGGGCGCGGTGATGCGGATCAATCCTCGCGGCGCGATCGCCTCGCCGCGCGTCTTCGACAGCGCTTCCTCGTAGCCGATCAGCACGTGGCGCGCGTCCTCGACCAATCCCGTCCCCGCGTCGGTCGGCAGGCAACGCCGCGATGTCCGGTCGAGCAATCGCACGTCGAGCCGCGCCTCCAGATCGCCGACGATGCGCGTTACGCTGGGCGCGGAGCGGCCGAGCGCGCGCGCCGCCGCGGCGAAACCCCCGCGATCCACGACAGCGACGAATGTCTCGAGCTCGACCAAGCGCTCCATGGCGTCCTTCCGAAATCCAGAATGCTGAATTGCGTAATCTCGTGATCGCACCTGATTACCGCAAGGTCCAGATGAGCCGCGTCACAAAATTGGGAAAGGCGACCACATGGACGTGGCTGCATTGACGGACCTCGGGCGTACCAGATTGTCGAAGCATTTCTTCATGCGCGAGATGCTCTATTCCGAAGTCGCCAACGCTTATGGCCTGTCCAACGCACCCGAGGATCCTGATCTCGCGGTCGAGGTCGGCCGGCACCTGTGCGAGCAAGTGCTCGAACCGCTGCAGGAGCGGTTTGGCCGGGTGAGCATCCGTAGCGCGTACCGCTCGCCACTGGTCAACGGCTTCTGCGCCGAGCGCTTCACTGCCGGCGAAGCCGCGTGCTGGTGCGTCGGCAACGACGTCAACGCGGCGCGGCACATCTGGGATTGGCGCGACGCCGACGGTCATCTCGGCGCGACCGCGACGGTTTTCATTCCATCCTACCTGGACCATTACGAAGCGACCGGCGACTATCGTCCGCTGGCATGGTGGATCCGCGACAACCTGCCCGGCTATGCCGAGGTGTCGTTCTTCCCCAACCTCTGCGCGTTCAACATTCGCTGGTATGCCGGCCCTTCCGACAAGGCGATCTGGTTGCTCGATCCGCCCGCGCGCGAACTGCTTACGCGCCAGGGCGAAAGCAATTTCGAGGGCGACCATTCGAGCGAATACGCCGCAATTCTTGGACACTGAAAGGCAATATGATGTTTTCCATCGAACGCTTCGACCATGTCGGCATCAGGGTCACCGACATCACCGTTGCCGAGGCATTCTATGCGCAGCTCGGGTTCAAGGCCGACCCAGGCGAAGAATCGCCAAAGGGCAAGGCGCGCGGCCTGGTCAACGCCGCTGGCGTGCGGATCCACCTGATCTACAACGGCGTCCCTTCAGACGAGGGTAACGTACTGATGGACGTGCCGGTCAAACGCGCGGGCTATACCCACGCCGCCTTCATCGTCGATGATATGGACCCGCTGGTCGATTGGCTGGCGCAGAAGCGAATCCCGATTACCGAGGGGCCGAGCGTTTTCGGTCACGGGCGCCGCAAGGTATGCTTCATCCGCGACCCCGACCGCAACGTGCTCGAATTCAACCAGATCCTGTAGGCGATCCGCGCGGCTCGGTCGTCGATCAACTCGATCGGGATACTGCGAAGGGCGCGAATGCCTGCTGTACCGGCATCAGCTCTAACGTATTCACGTTGACGTGGGCGGGTAGGCGCAGCACCGCGACGACCGCGTCGGCGACGTCCTCGGCGCTGAGCGGGGTCATGCCGGCATAGACCGCCTTGGCCGCCGCATCGTCGCCGCGAAAGCGCACCGCGGAGAATTCGGTCTCGCACATCCCCGGCTCGACCGATGTCACCCGCAGCCCCGTTCCCAGCAGGTCGGCCCGAAGGTTGAGCGAGAACTGGCGAACAAAGGCCTTGGTCGCGCCGTACACATTGCCGCCGGGATAGGGATAGGACGCGGCGACCGAGCTCATGTTGACGATGTGGCCCGCATTCCGCGTGACCATGCCGGGCAGTACGGCATGCGTCACCTGGGTCAGACCCGTGACGTTGGTGGCGATGGTTTCCTGCCAATCGGCCAGCTTCGCATCCTGCGCCTTTTCCAGCCCCAAAGCCAAGCCGGCATTGTTGAACAATAAATCGATCGCTTCGAAGGAAGCGGGCAGCCCGTCCAGTGCGCGCGCGATCGACTCCGGCGAACGAACGTCCATGACGCGCGGCAGCACCGAGCCCGAGGGGCAGGCCGCGGCGAGCGCTTCGAGCCGCTCGCCCCGGCGCCCCGTCGCCACGACCCGCCCGCCAGCCGCCGCGACCCGACGCGCCAGCGCGGCACCGAAACCGGAAGTTGCCCCGGTCACCAGGGCGACTCGGCCCTCGGCCCATTGATCCGGATGACGTTCGTCGGGCATGCCATTCTCCAATATCAAGGCGTCGGGATGATCGTGGGAAAAGGCCGTGCCCCGGCACGTGCCACGGGATCAACCCAAGATCGCGCGATCGCTGACGATCCGGGAACAGCGCCACATCCCTCGCTGCACGGGCACGACGCTTGTTTGGGCGTATCGGCGGCAACCCCGCATGACATTCGTGCGCGTTGTCGAAGCGGTGGCTATTATGCCCTCGCGCCAATCTCCTGGATCATGAACCAGCCGGCGAACGGCGGTGCGATTCGGCACGGTACCGCTTCGGCCGAAGCTTTCGCCGGACAACCACCCCTAATCGGGCGCTTCCGGCTCCTCGCCCTTCCCTCCCTTCTGGGGGGCCGGAACATGATCATGCGCAAGCACCCGGCCGCACGCCGGTTTCAACGCCGCGTAGGCTGGACGACCCTTTTTTCGATGGCGCGCTATCTACCAAGCGCTCAGTGAGCTTCGGCGAGCAGTGCCTTGGACGCGTCGCTGGTCCAATCCAGCCCGCCTGTGGCCCGCCACTGCTCGTGGCCGGTCGAATCGTACAAGATGGTGGTAGGCAAGTCGGCGCCATAGCCGGTGCTCAGCTTGGCGTCGGGATCGGTGAAGGGCTGGATCCGCGCCAGTTTCGCCTTTGCCAGAAACGCGCGCACCTTGGTCGGCGCGTCCGCTCAGAGGTCCTGGCTGACGGCGACGACGGTCATGTGGGCGGCCACCTGGTCGAGCTTAGGCATTTCGGCGACGCACGGGCCGCACCAGGTTGCCCACATGTTGACCAGCACCGGCTTGCCCTTGAACGCGGCGAGCGTGACCGGCTTGCCCGCCGGATCGATGAAGGCCGCGGTCTGCGCCGCCTCGCCCTTGTGCGAGCGGTCGAGCTTACCCGCCGGTCCCTCCTTGGAGGCGCCGCTGGGGGCGGGCGGCGAACTGTCCGATGCGGTTGCTTGCGGCGTGGCGGCATTATGCCTATCGCACCCCGCCAGCGAGGTCAGCACGAGGAGCAACACGATCGTCGAACGGAAGGACATCACGGGCGGATCCAATGCGATGTGGGGCGGTCGGTTCGCCGACGGCCCGGCGGCGGTGATGCGCGAGATAAATGCCTCGATCCCGTTCGACAAGCGATTGTGGCGCCAGGACGTGGCGGCATCGCAAGCGCATGTCGCGATGCTGGGCGCGCAAGGCATCGTCTCGGCAGCCGATGCCGCGACGATTTCGGCCGGGCTCGACCGCGTCGCGGCGGACTATGCCGCGGGCGGCGTGACCGAGGACCTGACGCTCGAAGACATTCATATGCAGACCGAGGCGCGCCTCCAGGACGCGGTCGGGCCGGTTGCCGGGCGCCTGCACACCGCGCGTTCGCGCAACGACCAGGTCGCCACCGATTTTCGCCTGTGGGTGCGCGACGCGATCGATCAGGCCGATACCGCGCTGGCCGCCTTCCAGCACGCCCTGCTCGCCCGCGCGGAGGAGCACGCCGCCGCGGTGATGCCCGGCTTCACGCACTTGCAAAGCGCGCAGCCGGTGACGCTTGGCCACCATCTGATGGCCTACTGGGAAATGATCGCGCGCGACCGCTCGCGCTTCGCCGATGCGCGAGCGCGGCTCAACCAGTGTCCGCTCGGCTCGGCGGCGCTCGCCGGGACCGGGTTTCCGATCGACCGCGCCGCGACGGCGAGCGCGCTCGGGTTCGATCGTCCGACACGCAACTCGCTCGACAGCGTCTCGGACCGCGATTTCGCGATCGAATATCTGACCTGCGCGACGCAGTGCGCACTGCATCTCTCGCGCCTCGCCGAGGAGTTCATTCTTTGGGCGTCGCAGCCGTTCGCCTTTGTCGCCCTGTCGGATCAGTGGTCGACCGGCTCATCGATCATGCCGCAAAAGCGCAACCCCGACGCCGCCGAGTTGGTACGCGGTCATTCGGGGCGTATCCTCGGCTGCCTGACCGCGCTGATGGTAACGATGAAGGGTCTGCCGCTGGCGTATTCGAAAGACATGCAGGACGATAAGCCGCCGGTGTTCGAGGCGCATGATCTGCTTGGCCTGTCGATCGCCGCGATGACAGGCATGGTCGAAAGCGCGACCTTCCGTACCGCACGGATGCGGGCGGCGGCGGAGGCGGGTTTCTCCACGGCGACCGATCTTGCCGACTGGCTCGTGCGCGAGGCCGGCGTGCCGTTCCGCGAAGCTCATCATATCACCGGACGGGCCGTGAAGCGGGCGGAGGACCTTGGCGTCGCGCTCGACGCATTGCCTCTGGCGGACCTGCAAGCAATCGATGCGCGAATCGATCAACGGGTTTATGACGTGCTCTCGGTCGATGCGTCGGTTGCCAGCCGGACCAGTGTCGGCGGCACCGCACCTGCCAATGTGCGCTTGGCGATCGCGGCGGCGCGAGAAGGAGACGGACGATGAAGGCGGTGATCGGATTTGGTACGGCGCTGCTGCTCGGCGCATGCGGCGCGCAGTCGGCCCTCACGCCGGCCAAGAACGCATCGCTGCCGATCGCGCCTTATGGCGCCAGGGCGACGCCGACTCCCGCGCAACTGCTCACCGCCTCGAACCAAGCGCGACCCAAGCGCAGCGACGAATTGCTGACGACCTCCGAAGCGCGCCGCAGCGACGAATTCTCCCTGCCGCCCTCGCGCTGATGGACCATTTCACGCTGATCGACGGCGCGCTTCACGCCGAGGGCGTGCCGCTGGACCGGATCGCGGCCGAGGTCGGGACGCCGGTGTACATCTACTCGCGCGCCACGTTCGAGCGCCACGCTCGGGTGTTCCGCGCAGCACTCGCCGCCGCGGGACCCGCGCACTTCGCCTTCGCGGTCAAGGCCAACCCCAACCGAGCGGTACTCGCCGTTCTGGCCCAGTGCGGATACGGCGCGGATGTCGTCTCGGGCGGGGAGCTCGACCGCGCGTTGGCGGCTGGAATGGCCGCGCGGGACATCGTCTTTTCGGGCGTCGGCAAGACGCGTCACGAATTATCGCACGCGCTCGAAGCGGGCATTGGCCAGTTCAATCTCGAGCTCGAGGAAGAAGGCGAAGTGTTGTCGGCGCTCGCCCAGGCCGGTGGCACGCGTGCCGCGGCGACGCTGCGGGTCAACCCCGACGTCGATGCCGGCACCCACGCCAAGATCTCGACCGGCAGGGCGGAGAACAAGTTCGGCATTCCGATCGATCAGGCGGTGGCGATGTATGGGCGATTGTCGGCATTGCCCGGTCTCGACCTGCGCGGCGTGGCAATCCATATCGGTAGCCAGCTGCTCGACCTCGCTCCGCTCGAGGCGGCTTATACGAGGATCGGCCGGCTGGTCGCGGAACTGCGCGCCGCCGGGCATGTGATCGACCGCGTCGATCTCGGCGGCGGCCTCGGGATCGCGTACAAGGCGGGCGACACGCCGCCGAGCCCCGAAGCGTACGGCGCGATGGTCGCTCGGGTTACCAAAGGCTGGGAAGTCGAACTGATGTTCGAACCCGGCCGGCTGATCGCAGGGAATGGTGGCGTGCTGCTGACGCGCGTGATCTGGGTCAAACCCGGCGTGACACATCCCTATGTCATCGTCGATGCGGCGATGAACGATCTTGCCCGCCCGGCGCTTTATGATGCGTGGCATGATTTCGTCGCGGTGCGCCCGACGGGCGAACGGATGAGCGCCAACATTGCCGGCCCGGTATGCGAAAGCGGCGATACCTTCGCGATGGCGCGCGAGATCGACGCAGTGAAGTCGGGCGATCTCGCCATCTTTCGCACCGCCGGCGCGTACGGCGCGACGATGGCGTCGACGTATAACAGCCGCGCGCTGGTGCCGCAGGTGATGGTCGACGGCGACCGCTACGCCGTGGTCGCCGATCGGATCGATCCGCGCGCCATCCTCGGCGCCGAGCGATTGCCCGACTGGCTCGCCGCGTGAGCCTGCGCAGCCTCCCGTTGTTCCTGAGGTTGACCGGCCGGCCGGTGATCCTCATCGGCGAGGGCGAGGCCGCAGACGCGAAGCGGCGACTGCTTGAGCGCGCTGGGGCGCGGATCGTCGGCGAGGAAGGGGCGGCGATCATCGCGATCGTCGCCCACCACGACGACGACGCCGCGGAGCAGGCGGTGGCGCGGCTGCGCGGGCGCGGGATTCTCGTCAACGCGGTCGATAGGGCCGACTTGTGCGACTTCACCTTGCCGGCCATCGTCGATCGCGACCCGATTCTGATCGCGGTCGGCACCGGGGGCGTTTCGGCCGGATTGGCGGCGGCGTTGCGGCAGCGGCTCGAGGCGTTGCTGCCTTCCACCGCAGGCGCCCTGGCGACGGCGCTCAACGCCGCGCGGACCGCCATTCGCGACGCCTATCCCGAGCCTGCCGAGCGGCGCCGGGCGCTCGCCGATGCGATGCGTGCTGGCGGTGCCCTTGATCCGTTTGGTGCCGTTCCGGACGTGGACGCGTGGTTGCGTTCGGACGATCCCCGCGCCGACCAGAGCCCCGCCCACATGGCAATCCGCCTGCACTCGCCAGACCCGGACGACCTCACGTTGCGCCAGGCGCGCGCGCTGGCGAACGCCGACCGGGTCGTCCACGGCGCCGACGTCCCACAGGCGATCCTGGACCGCGCGCGCGCCGACGCGCCGCGGATCGTTTCCACCCGTCCGCCCGTTGAGCAACGTCCGGGACTGACCGTATATCTGGAATTGGCATGAGCGGCTTTGCGTACCGCGTCGAAGACGGCAAGGCCGAGCGGATCGAGATCAAGGATGCGCTAACCAGCAGCGCGGCGCTCGTCTGGGTCCATCTATCGACCAATAACGAACACGCCCAGGCGTGGCTTGTCGAGCAGGCCGAGCTTCCGGATTATATCGTCGAATCGCTCACCGCGACGGAGACGCGGCCGCGTTGCGACGCGCTTGGCGACGGCGCGTTCCTCAACCTGCGCGGCCGATCGAGCGAACAGCTTACCTCGTCCGATCCGCTTGCCTCGGTGCGGATCTGGGCGACCAGGGGCCGGGTCATCTCGGTCACGCGCAAGCCGCTCGTCGCGGTCGATGAGGTGGTGAAATGCGTCGAGGCAGGCGAGACACGCGATCCGGGTGACCTGATCGCCGAATTCGCCACCGCGATCACCGCCGATCTGGATCCCGAGGTGGCCGATCTCGGCGACGACCTGGACGATTGCGAGGCCGCGCTCGATGCCGACCGGGTGTTCGAACTGCGGCGCACGGTGACGAAGGTCCGCGTCTCCGCGATCGGGTATCGCCGGTTTCTGCAACCGCAGCGCGCCGCGCTGGAAAAACTCGCCGCGCTGCCGTGCGACTGGCTGGAGGATGATGATCGACGCCATCTCAATTCCGCGGCGGATCGCGCCGCGCGGATGGCCGAGGAGCTTGAGAGCATCCGCGAGCGCGCCTCGCTAACGCATGAGGCGTTGACCGATCTGCGAGCGGAACAGATCGACAGCCGCGCGCTGCTCATCTCGATCGTCGCGATGATCTTTCTGCCGCTGACCTTTCTTACGGGGCTGTACGGCATGAACGTCAAGGGCCTGCCCTATGCCGACCGGCCCTGGGCATTCGACGCGATCGCGGCGTTCTGCGTCATTCTTTCGGCGGGAATCATCATCTATTTCGCGCGGCGCCGCTGGTTCAATTGATCAACCCGCGCCCAGCCGTTCGACCGCGTCGTTGAGCGACTGGATCGAGGCGATCAGCCGCTGACGGTCGGCGCGGGTCGCGGCCAGTTCGGCCTTGGCTTCGCCCAATTCCATCGCCCGCGCGGCAATCCGCGCGTCCAGCGTCGCGTTCGAGCGCTTCAAGTCGGTCATGCGCTTGGCGCGCGCGAGGACACGATCAATCCGCGCGGTCAGCACCTCGAAGGCAAAGGGCTTGGCGACATGGTCGTCCGCCCCGGCCGCAAGCGCCTCGACCGCGGCGGCGGGGTCGCTTCGCCCGGTAAGCATGATGACGGGCAGATCGACGGTATCGCGGCAGCCGCGAATTTCGCGCAGGACGTTGATACCGGACAGGCCCGGCATGACCATGTCGAGCAAAACCAGGTCGAAACCGCGCGCCGCGATCAGATCGAGCGCTTCGGCGCCATTGTCGCTAAGCGCAGTCAGATAGCCGAGACCTGCGAGCCGGCGTCCGATCGCCTCGAGCGCGGTGCGGCTGTCGTCGACGGCGAGGATCGTACGCACGGGGCCGTGGCGCTGCCGCGAAGGGTCGCTCCCGCCGTAAAGCTCCATGATCGTGTCCTCGTCATCCGCCCCGGATAGGGCGGTCCTACGCGCATCCGCCTCACCACGGGGTTAATGCGCGGGCAACTATGCCGCGCGGATGCTGGCCCAGGCCGCGGCGATTTCCTCGAGCGTCGCGGCGACCTCGCGAAACGGGGCCGGGTCCTGCCCGATGCTTGCCTCGACGACGCGGTTGCGCGCGCCGGCATAGAGCCGCGCCAGTGTCCTGGCGACATCCGCGCCAGCCTCGAAATCGAGCCCCGCCTCCAGCGCGAAAAGGATGGCCGTGGCGCGCGTCACCTTCTCACTGCGAACCGAAAACCGAGCATGCTCGGTCGCCCAGGCCGCGGTGCGCAAGCAGCGGACCGCCTCGTCATAGAGCAACTGAACGAGCGCCGGACCATCGGCCTCGGCGATTTTTCCACTCGCGTCGATCTGCCGGTATGTCGCCTCGGGGTCCCCTCCGAACGTGGTCGCGTAGGCCGCCACGATCAGCTCTTCTTGTTCCAGGCGTCGATTTGCGCCTGGAGGAAGGTTTGCGTCGATTTATATGCGGCGACGCGAGCGTCCATGCTGGAGAATTGTTGCGTAAGCCGCGTCTTGACGGTGTCTTGCGCGGTGCTGAGCTTGCTTTGAGCATCGGAGATATCGGCCTGGGCGGCGGTGTAGCGCATCGTGCTGCTGGCAAGACCGGTCTGCGCATCGATCGCGGCGGCGGATACCGCGCTTAGCGCGCCGCCGAGCCCCGGCGTCGCACCGCTGCCGGTGGTGAACATCGCCGCCACCTGATCGGGCCATTTCGCCAGGGCGGCGCTCAACACGTCGGCACGTACCGATAGCGAACCATCGCGATTGGTCGCGACGCCGATCTCGGCGAGCGTCGTCGGCGCGCCGGCGGCGCCAGCGGCGATCAGCGGGCTGAGCGTCAGGGCCGCGAGCGAATGGCTCATGGTCGCCGCCGCCGCATCGCGCGCGAGCGAGCCGCTGGCGGGATCGGTCGCGTTTTGGATCTCGGTATGGAGCTGGTTGTAGGTATCGACGAAATCGCTCACCGCCTGGCTGAGGGCCGTGGTCGGGCGGGTCGTTCCGATCTGCGTCGTGCCGACGGTGGCGAGGGTTAGCGTAACGCCGTCGATCAGGTCATCGACGGTGTTGGTGGCGCGCTCGACCGCCACCCCATCGACGCTCAGCGCGGCATTGCCGGCAGCGCTGCCGATCGTCGTGGCGTTCTGACCGACCCCGACGTCGAGCGCCGACAACTGGGGCGTGTCACCGTTCAGCGTGAAGGCTTGCGCGCTGCCGGTCGCGCCCTTGAGCGTCAGGCGCGCGCTGCCATCGACATCGGTAACGATGGTGGCGGTGACCCCTGCCTTGGCGGCGTTGATGGCAGCGGCGATGCCGTCGAGCGTCTGGTGCGCGCTGTCGATCGCGATCGTTACAGGACTGGCGGCACCAGCGGCGAACGCCGTCATCGCGCCGCCAGCGACGGTTGCGGTGCCGAAGGTCAGCGTCAGGTTGCCGGTGCCGATCGCGGTCGAGCGGCTAGCCACCGGGGTCGCGGTCGTCGCCGACTGGACGGTCGCGAGCCGCGTCACGGCAACCGTGCTCGACTGTGACTGCAGCGACGCGTCGGTCTTGAGCGCGACCCCGGCGACGGCGGCGTTGCTCGTCGTCGGCTGGGTCTGCAGCGATCCGCCGCCGATCAGCTGGCCGAGCGCGGTGGCGAAGCCGGTAATCCCGCTCTGGACCTTGGCGACATCGGAGATCTGCGTCGTCAGCGCGCTTTTCTTGGTCGTGAGCATCGCCGTCTTGTTGGCGAACTGGGCGTTGACCAGCGCCGTGACGATCGCGCTCGAATCGACCCCCGAGCCGGCGCCGAGCGTGAGCGCGATCTGCGACGGGCTCGTCGCGGTCGTCGAACTGGTCGTCGTCATCGCCGCCCCCCGCGCGAAATTGCTGTCCCATCAAACGGCTGCCCGGCCATCTTCTTAAGCCCCCTGGAGGCCGTTTTCGTCGAACAGCGCGGTCGGCGGCGCGACGACCGCCGGCGCGGTGCCCCCCGCTTGGACGTTGAGGCCGAAGACGAAGGCGAGGATCGTGGCGATCACCGCGTAGAGGTCGTCGCGAATCTCCTGCCCCTCGCGGCTGGTAAAATAGAGCGCGCGGGCGATGGCGGGATATTCGAGCACCGGCACGGCGCTTTCCCCCGCCAGCTCGCGAATGGCCAGCGCAAGCACGCCGCGCCCCTTGGCGACGACCACCGGCACCTGATCGCTGCCGCGATCGTAACGCAGCGCGACCGCGAAATGGGTCGGGTTGGTGAGGATGACGTGCGCCTCCGCGACTGCCTTGCGCATGTTGCGCTTGCCCATTTCGCGCTGGCGCTGGCGCAGCGCGCCCTTGGCTTCGGGCGAACCCTCGGTTTCCTTGTTCTCGTCCCTGATCTGTTGCTTCGACATGCGCAGCTTGGCCAACAACCGGACGAGCTGCACCGGCACGTCGATCCCGGCGATCAGCACCAGCCCGCCGGCCATCGCGAACAGGATGCCGGTAAACGTGCCGCCAAGCGTCCCCACCGCGCCGCCGAGGTCCGACGAGGTCATGCCGAGCGTGGTCCGCGACGATTTCCATAGCATATAGGCGCCGATGCTGCCGAGCAGCACGACCTTGAGCAGCGACTTGCCAAGCTCGATCCAACCCTGTGGGCCGAGAATGCGCTTCAAACCCGATGCCGGGTTGATCCTCGACGCCTTGGGCGCCAGCAACTTGCCGTTGAACTGCAGCGAGCCGAGCCCGGCCTGACTGAGGATCGCGGCGGTAACCGTGATCGCGAAGAGCGACAGCAGCCCCGGCGCCAGCCTCCAGCCCGATACGAGTAATGGGCGAAACGGCGAAAAGTTCTCGATGTCGCCGCGACCGAAATCGAACCCGGCGGTCATCAGCGCCTTGCACGCCGCGACCAGCGACCCACCGAACAATGCCAGCCAGCCGCACCCCGCCATGACCACCAGCGCCGTCGCGAATTCGCGTGAGCGAAGGACGTCACCCTGTTCGGCGGCATCGCGACGCCGCTTGGCGGTTGGCGCCTCGGTCCGTTCGCCAAATTCGTCCGCCATCAGCCGAGCACCAAATGCTGGGTCGCGGCGAGCCCTTCATTGATGATGACGAGCATGTAATCGCCCATCGCGGGAAACGAGATGGCGAGCGCGACGACGCCGACCGCGAGGCTGACCGGCAAGCCGAGCGCGAACAGATTGAGCGACGGCGCGGACCGCGAGATCATGCCGACGATCAGGTTGAGGCAAAGCAGCAAGAACCCGACCGGCAGCGCGAGCAACAGGCCGGCGAGGAAAGTGTAGCCGCCGAAAAAGGCGATGTTCTCCAATTGCGCCGGACCGAGCCACGCGGCGCCCGGCGGCAGCGCGTCATAACTTTTGACGATCATCTCGACGAGCACCAGATGGCCGTTCACGGCGAGGAACAACAAGGTCAGCATCATCGAGAAGAACTGACCGAGCGCCGGGCTCGATCGTCCGTTTTGCGGGTCGATCGCGGACGCGAAGCCGATCCCCATCGATGTACCGATCACCTCACTCGCCAGCATCGGTGCGGCAAAGGCGATCTGCAGCACGAAACCGATCGCGAAACCGACCAGCGCCTCGGCGGCAACCGACAGGATCGTGGCCAGCGCGAAAATCTGCGGCGGCGGGACGATCGGATGCGCGGCGAGCACCAGCACGCCGATGGCACCGGACAGCGACACGCGCACGACGAGCGGGATCGACACCGCGCTGAACACCGGCGCGGCGATGAACGCCGCCCCGATGCGCACCATGACGAAAACCAGCGCCCATAGTCGCGGCTCGATGGCGAGGCCGAAGCCCAACATGATCTAGCGCACCAGTTCCGGGATCCGCTCGAAGATGCTCAGCGTAAAGTCGCTCAGCAGCCCGAGGATCAGGCCGCCGAAGATCGTGATCGACACCGCCACGACGAGCAGCTTGGGCACAAAGCTCAGCGTCTGCTCGTTGATCGAGGTCGCTGCCTGCACCATGCCGACGATCAGTCCGGAAAGTAGCACCGGGATCAGGATCGGCGCCGCGGCGAGCGCCAGCACCCACATCGTCTGATTGGCGACGGTCAGAAAATAATCGGCGTCCATGTCCGCTAACTCACGAAACTGTTGGCGAGGCTGCCCATGGTCAGCGCCCAGCCATCGACCAGCACGAACAGCAGCAGCTTGAACGGAAGCGAGATGATCGTCGGAGACAACATCATCATGCCGAGCGACATCAACACCGTCGCCACCACGAGATCGATGACGATGAAAGGCAGGAAAACGAGGAAGCCGATCTGGAAGGCGGTCTTGAGCTCGCTCGTCACGAAAGCCGGCAGCAGCACCGAGAACGGAATATCGTTGGCATTCGCATATGGCCCGCTCTTGGCGATTCCGGCGAACATCGTGATGTCGGTCTTGCGCGTCTGCTTGGCCATGAAGGCGTGGAGCGGGGTCGCTGCGGTCTTGATCATGTCGGTCGCCGGCATGGCGCCTGCGGCGTAAGGCTGGATCGCGGTCGTGTTGATCTGGCTGATCACCGGCGACATCACGAAGAATGAGAGGAACAGCGACAGCCCGACCAGCACCTGGTTGGGCGGGGTCTGCTGCAGCCCGAGCGCCTGGCGCA
>JBDSKT010000232.1:0-2704 GCA_039916765.1 Sphingomonas sp. | reverse complement strand
CGGCGCGCGCTCATGCTACTTTCCTGCATCGATGTGGCGTTCGTGGGAACCGACATGGACATTGACCAACCCGCCTGGCTATGGCGCGATACAGGCACGCCGCCTGATAGAGGACGTCATGAAAGACAGGTCGCCAACGGCCCGTTATTCGTGATGGCGGCGGGGTATTTGGCGTTACAGCCCCCTCATCGATCTGACTTCCATGTCCGCACGAAATATGGGGAGATTGATCAGGCCGGAATTGCCGAGGTCGTCCAGGCATGGCGTACCCGCCTGCTGCAGTGACCAATCAAACGATCGTCACCTGGGTGCATCTGCCCGCGAAAATAGAGATCGGGTCGTTGCCACGCTCGACGTGGAACAGCATGCACTCGCTGTTCACGTCCCGCACCATCAGCACGGAGATTTCGGCGACGGGTCCGAAACAGTAACGCGCGAGTGCTGTTCATCGTTGAGACCGGAGTACCGGCCCTCCTCCTGTTCAGCCTGCAACCCACGGATGCGCGGCGGTCGCGGAATAGGGCGAGCGCCCACTCCGATCGCGCTGCATTGATCCGCATTAGCTGGGTTTGCGACGGTGTACATTAGAATGCCATTCGTAAAGATTGAGGGGGGACTAAGATGGCCGACAAATCCAGCTGCGCTGACATATTTGATCAGCGCAGTGGCCCATTCCGCTCAACCGGCACAGCACTTTCGCGATCGGTGGCAGCATTTTGGACGCGCCCAGCGGTTGGATGGGACAAGGCGTTGCTTGATGCTTGGAAAGACTCAGGTAACGACAATATCGACCTGATCGCGGCCGGAGTGGCGTTTTATGTGTTCCTGGCGATCGTGCCGCTGATGGGTGCGATCACGTTAATATATGGTCTGATCGCTACACCTGAGGGTGTTGTGGCCAGCATGCGGTCCTTGACCTCGGTAATGCCGACCGAAGCTGCCAAGCTGATCGGCGATCAGCTGCTGGTGATCGTGACGTCTTCTGGAAGCAAGAAGGGGCTGGGCGTATGCTTATCGCTGGGGTTGTCGCTTTACGGCGCAATGAGCGCCGCGTCGACCACCGTCATCGCGCTGAATGTTGCATTCGAAGAACGCGAGCGGCGGGGGTTTTTCCGGCTCAAACTCCTCTCGCTGGCAATTACAACAGCGGGGATTTTTATCACTTTGGTAGTGGCAATCTGTATTGCGACGGTAGGGCATCTCACTGCGTTGCTGCCAAACGTACCGAAACCTATTCTCATTTTAGGTAGCTTGGCGACGTACGCGGTGGTGGGCCTAGCCGGGACGGCCACTGCGGCAACTCTGTATCGGTTCGGCCCTCATCGAAAAGAGTATCATTGGGTGTTGATGACCCCGGGATCGGTACTGACCGCAGTGGCGTGGCTTGCCGTAACCCTGGGGTTCGGCATCTACGTCGCCAATTTCGGAAAATACGATGCGACCTATGGCTCCCTCGGCGCCGTCGTCGTGCTGCTAATGTGGCTTTACCTTTCTGCCTACGCACTGTTGCTGGGAGCCGAGCTGGACTTCGCGTTAAATCCGCTTTCCTCGATCAGGGGCGAGCAGCCGGTCTCTCTGGGTACAAATGGTCCATCCATTGAGATAGCGTCGAGTGCGACGCATGACATTGGAGCAAATGCCGAGGCGCCGGCGCTTCACACCAAAACACCTGGTTTCACAAAGCGTGTGATCGTTTCGCGGGTCGGTGCCCGAGCGGGGCGTGCCGCAGGTTTCAGCCGCCTTGGGATCCTGCCTTCCCTGCTTTCTACAGGCGGGCTGATGTTATTGCGCCGGCGGGGCACCGGGAAAATCGGCTTGGCCGTGCTGATATCCGCTGGCGGCCTATCGTGGTTGGGCCGAGACAAAGCACCAACGGTCACAGTGAAAGCACGCATCCCGCCCACCAAAATCCCCTGGTGATTACAGACAACTTGTCTGGACCCAACCGCTGCCAGCCTCTAGAGGCGGTACTCCGCTTGGCATCACGTTGTTTTTCCGGAATATCTCGTATGAGGCCGCGCGCTTTTTTTCTAACATCGCTGGCGGTGTTGTTCGTGCCGCAGCCGAGCGACGCGCAGCATATGCCGATTCCTATCCCAACAACCCCGCCGTCAACCGTGCCGACTGGCGACATCATTCCGGACTCGCAATTCAAGCAAGCATTGCCGCAGGTCGATCCGGCGCTGTCGCAGCCGCTCGCCCCGTTCGAGAGCATCGATAGTTTGCCCTCGGTGCAAACGACCGATCCAACCGTGCCAAGCGCGAAAGCGTGGGCGCCATCGGTTTTGCCAACAACCCTTCTCGGCATTGCCGTGTCCGATCCGGCGCTGGCCCAGCCGCTTCCGCCGATCGCCAGCTTCCAGGTCGAGCCGCCCGCGGTGACCGTCGCCAACGCGCAGGCCGACGACAAGGCGCCGCCGATCGCCTACACCGTCAAGGTCGAGGGTCTCGACGAGGTCGAACTCGAGGATCGTTTCCGCGCGCTGTCCGCGCTCAATGGCAAAGGACGCAAGGCGGCCAACGGCGCGGTCATCACGGCGCGGGCGACCGAGGACGAGGCGCTGGCGCTGCGGCTGATGCGCTCCGAGGGGTATTATGACGGCGTCGCCTCGTCGCTGGTCGAGCCGGTGCAGGGCCAGCCGGGGCGGGCGACGGCGACGATCAGCGCCTCGCCGGGAACGCGCTACGCTCTCGGCACGATCAC
>JBDSKT010000231.1:0-4457 GCA_039916765.1 Sphingomonas sp. | reverse complement strand
ACGTGTCGTGCATCGCCCGCGCGGGGTGCGTCTCGGGAATATTGAGCGCGGTGAAATTGTGCCAGTCGTCCTCGATCTCGGGGCCGGTCGCGACCGCGAAGCCGAGATCGGCGAAAATCTCCGCCAGCTCATCCATCACTTGGCTGACCGGATGGACCGTGCCGGCGGACGGCACGTCGGCGGGGAGCGTCATGTCGATCGTCTCGCGGGCGAGGCGCGCATCAAGATCGGCGCGTTCGAGCGCGGTCTTGCGCGTGGTCAGCGCCTCCGTCACCGCCTCACGCAGACCGTGGATGCGCGGGCCATTGGTCTGGCGCTCCTCGGGCGACATGCCGCCGAGCGACTTGAGCAAGCCGGTGACGCTGCCCGACTTGCCCAGCGCCGACACGCGGATTTCCTCCAGCACGGTGAGATCGGCGGTGCCGATCGCGGCGAGCAGGTCGGTCTTCATTTGGTCGAGGTCAGCCATGACGTTCCCGATTTCTATGTGCGGTGAGCCGATAACGAAAAGGGCGCCGGTGGCAAACCACCGACGCCCCTTTTCTCGCGGTCGCTACAGGTCGCTCAGGCGGCCTGGGGCAGAGCCGCCTTCGCCTGCGCGACGATGGCGGTAAACGCCTCGGCCTCGTGCATCGCGATATCGGCCAGGACCTTCCGGTCGAGTTCGATCCCCGCCAGCTTGCAGCCGTGCATGAACTGCGAATAGGTCAGCCCTTCGGCGCGGACGCCGGCGTTGATGCGCTGAATCCACAGGCCGCGGAAGGTCCGCTTCTTCACCTTGCGGTCGCGGTAGGCGTACTGCCCGGCCTTCTCGACGGCCTGGCGGGCGATGCGGATGGTGTTTTTGCGGCGGCCGTAATAGCCCTTTGCCGCATCGAGGATCCGGTTGTGCTTTGCGCGGGTGGTTACACCCCGTTTGACGCGTGCCATGGTCTAGTCTCCCTACGCTTACTTGAGACCGTAAGGGGCCCAGCCCTTGACGATCTTGGTGTCGGGATCGGAGACCACGGAGGTGCCGCGGTTCTGGCGAATATATTTCCCGTTATGGCTGATCAGGCGGTGGCGCTTGCCGGCCACGCCGTGCTTCAACTTGCCGGTCGCGGTCATCGTGAAGCGCTTCTTCACACCGCTCTTGGTCTTGAGCTTGGGCATTTTGGTCCTTTCGGTTTGAAGCGATACTCGAACAGCCGCGGCAGCCCACACTGGCCGGACCGTCTTTCCACGCATCGCTTGCGGAAGCTGGCGCGCTTAGCCGCGTGACGCTGGAAATGCAACCATCGCAGGTGCGAAGGGTTGAAACAGCCGATGGACACCCTCGCTACGCCGCCACCACGGGACGATACGGTCGATGGCGTCATCGCCCCGGCGCCCTATAACGGCGCCCCGGGCGTGCCGCCCCCCGCCGAGCCGCCCCGCCGCCGCCTGTCGCGGCCGTGGCGGATCGCGCGCAACATCGTACTCGGCATCATCGCCGCGATCTTCCTGGCGTGGCTGGTGCTGTATATCACCAAGGGCCGCTTCCTGAAGCATACGTTCGAGCGGATCGCCTCGTCCCAGACCAATCGGCAGGTGAAGGTCGCGGGGGATTTCCAGCTCTATTTCGATCCCATCAACATCCACTTCGTCGCCGAGGGCATGACGATCGCAAACCCCGGTTGGGCGACGAGGAAGAACCTGTTCGAGGCCAAGCGGATCGACACGCGGATTTCCACCTTCCCGCTGATCGTCGGGCACAGGCGGGTGAAATGGCTGGGGCTCGTAAACGGCGCGCTCGATCTCGAATGGTCGAAGGACGCCAAGCACAATACCTGGACGTTCAGCGACGATCCCAAGCCGTTCCAGATGCCGCTGATCAAGCAGGCGATCGTAGCGGGGACGACGCTGCGCTACATCGATCCGAAAATGGCGATCGCGGCCGATCTGACGTTTCAGACGATCAAGGCGGCCGATACGCAGTTCGAAAGCTCGATCAACTTCACCGGTCACGGCACCGCGCGCAAGACGCCGTTCACGCTGAGTGGCGCGCTGCTCACGCCGAACGCGACCGCGGTCGGCGGCAAGAACAAGCTGACGCTGCATGCCGATGCCGCGCGGACGGTATTCGACGTATCGGGAACGCTCGACGCGCCGACGCAGCTCGAAGGAGCGGATCTCCAGGTGTCGGCGCGCGGGCGCAACATCGAGGACATGTTTTCGATCCTCGGCGTGGCGACGCCGGACACTCGCGCCTATGTGCTGCACGCGGCGCTGACCAAGCTGGGGGACGAATACCGTTTCACCCATCTGCACGGCCGGTTCGGCGACAGCGACCTGGCGGGCAATTTGACCGTGACGAACAAGGAGCCGCGGATCAAGCTGACCGCCAACCTCGCGACGCGCAGCCTCGATATCGTCGATGTAGCACCGTTCATCGGCTATAATCCGGACGAAGCGGTGAAGGGCAAGGCGGCAGTGACCAAGCAGGTCGGCGGCCACCCGCAGATCCTGCCCGACGCGCCGCTCCGGGTCGATGCGCTCAGGAATTTCGATGCTGATCTGCGGTACAAGGTCGCGGTCATCAAAGGCCGCAACATCCCGGTCTCCAACGTCGATCTGACGCTTGGGCTCGACAACAGCCTGCTGACGCTCTCGCCGCTGACCTTCGACATGTCGGGCGGTCACGTCGCGTCGGACATCTCGATCAATGCGCGGCCGGCGGTGGTCCACACCGATTACGACATCCGCCTGTCGCCGACGCCGATGGGGCGCCTGCTCGCAGGTTACGGCGTCGACGAATCGGGCACATCAGGCACGGTCAAGGCACGCATCAAGATGTCGGGCGACGGCAACACGCTGCACGATTCGCTTTCGACCTCGAATGGCCGGATCGCGATCATCCTTCCCGCCGGCAGCTTCTGGACCCGCAACGTCCAGTTGGCCGAACTCGACATCGGCACGTTCGTGCAGAAGATGTTTCAGCACAAATTGAAGGAACCGGTGCAGATCAATTGCGGACTGATCGCCTTTACGGTGCGCCACGGCGTCGCGGCGGCGGACCCGATCCTGATCGACACCACAAAGAATGTCATCCTCGGTCGTGGCGGGTTCAGTTTCCGCAACGAATCGATCGACATGACGGTCCGCGCCGATGCCAAGAAGTTCAGCCTGTTTTCGGCGCAGTCGCCGATCGAGCTCAACGGCTATTTCGCCGCGCCAGGCATCAACCCGGTCAGCCCGCAGTTGATCGAGCGCGCGGGCGCGGGCGTGGCCCTGGGGTTGGTTGCCAGCCCGCTCGCGGCGGTGCTCGCGTTCGTCGATGTCGGTGACGCCAAGGGCGCGAAGTGCGGCCCGGTTCTGGCCGGAGCGACGGCAACGGCGCAGCGCACCACGAAGGGCCAACCACGCGACGATGTCGGCCACGGCACCACGGCCAAGGAAGAGAATGGTCAAAAATCGCGCGGTGAGCGCCACGCGCAGCGCAAGAAGTTCCTGGGAATCTTCTGATCGGGCTCAATGCCCGCGACAGGCCATCGCCTCGAGAATGTCGTCGATCCGGGCCGGGTCGCCGGCGGCGATCACCTCGCCGATGCTGTCGGCGGTGAGCGGGTCCCCCGCCCAGTCGCACATCCGCCCGCCAGCGCCCTCGATCACCGGGACGAGCGCTGCGAAATCATACGGCTTCAACCCGGCTTCGATGACAACGTCCAGATGGCCCGAAGCCAGACAGGCATAATTGTAGCAATCGCCGCCGAGCACCGTACTCATGACCTGGGCGTCGATATGCTCGAAGGCGTGGAGCTGGCCGTCGTCGAACAACGCCGGCGAGGTGGTGGCGAGCAGCGCCTGGGCGAGGCCGGGGCAGGCGCGGGTTCTGGCGGGCGCGCCGTTGAACAGGGTCGGGCGGCCGATCGTGCCGATCCAGCGCTCGCCGAGTACCGGCTGGTCGATCACGCCCAGCACCGGCCAGCCCTCGACCACGAGCGCGATCAGCGTGCCAAAGATCGGCCGGCCCGAAATGAAGGCACGGGTGCCGTCGATTGGATCGAGGATCCACGCGCGCCCGGATGAGCCCTGCCTGGTCCCATATTCCTCGCCGATGATCGCATCCGCCGGGAAACGCGCCTCGATCAAGGCGCGCATCGCCGCCTCGCCCTCCCGGTCGGCGCGCGTGACGGGGGAGGAGTCGAGCTTGGCCTCAAGGCCATGCGGCGCGCGGAAATAGGGGCGGATGGCCGCGCCGGCCGCATCGGCGAGGTGGTGGGCGAAATCGATCTCGGCAGGGGTGACTCGCATGCCTTCGCCTAGCCGCCTCGTCTCGACTTCGCCAGAGGCAGAACGGGGACCGGTGAATTCGCGCGCCGCCGCCACCACCGCGCCCCGCCACCGCGCCCGAATCGCCAAGTCACCGGTTGTTAGCAGTTCGCCGCTATGCATCCGGTGAGGGGATCGAAGGCAGCGGCGGGACCGTGGCATCCGGG
>JBDSKT010000230.1:0-15332 GCA_039916765.1 Sphingomonas sp. | reverse complement strand
ACGGCTCGACCTTCATGTCACGCATACGCGTGATCGCGCCGATCGCGTCGTTGGTATGAACTGTCGATAATACCAGATGGCCGGTCAGCGACGCTTGCACAGCGATCTCGGCGGTTTCGCGATCGCGAATCTCGCCGACCATCACCACGTCCGGGTCCTGGCGCAAAATGGCGCGCAATCCAGCAGCGAATGTTAGCCCGACTTTTGGATTGACCTGGGTCTGTCCGACGCCTTCGATCGCATACTCGACCGGATCTTCGACCGTCAGGATATTACGGCTGCCGTCATTGAGCAGGCGCAGCGCGGCATAGAGCGTCGTCGTCTTGCCCGAGCCAGTTGGCCCGGTCACCAGAATGATGCCGTTGGGCTCGGTGATGGCGCGTTCGAGCATCGCCAGCGTTCCGGACGTCATGCCAAGCATGGTGAGATCGATACCCGCATTGTCCTTGTCGAGGATACGCAGCACGACCCGTTCCCCCGCCCGGCTCGGCAGCGTCGAGACGCGCACGTCGAGCAGCTTGCCGCCCAGGGTCAGCCCGATCCGCCCATCCTGCGGCACGCGCCGCTCGGCGATGTCGAGCCGCGCCATCACCTTGACCCGACTGACGATCACCGGCGCGACGTGCGGCGGCATGCGCAGCGTTTCGCGCAGCACGCCGTCGATCCGCATCCGCACGACGAGCCCGGTTTCGTACGGCTCGATATGGATGTCTGACACGCCGTTCCGCGCCGCGTCGGCGATGATCCCGTTGATCAGCCGAATTGCCGGTGCATCGTCGGCCGTATCGAGCAGATCGTCGGCGGTCGGCAGGTGATCAGCCAGCAGATCGAGCTCGTCACCCAGGCCGAGATTACCTGCCGCCATCGCCGCGGCTTGCCCGTCCATTGCATATCGCTCGGACAGCAGTTTGTCGAAATCTTCCGTCGTGACGACCTCGACATCGAAGCGCCGACCAAGGTGCCGCCGCAGTTCGAGCAACGCCTTCGGGTCGCTTCCCTCGCGCATCGCGACCGAGAGATGCGCGTCATCCTGCGTATCGATCACGACACCGAAACGGCGCGCGAATGCATAGGGGATCGTTGGCAGTGCGGTGGTCAAGGCAATGGGCGCCGCAAGACCAAGCGCCTCGGATCCGTTCGTCATCAGCGATGCCTTCGCCGCCGCGCCGTGCCGCCCGCCGCCGGAGCGACCGGCACGGCGACACGCGGGTCTTTGATGCTGCCAGGCGTACCCGGAGGGGGGAGTGGCGGCGCCGCACCGAGATAATCGCGTACCAATTGATCGACGCTCGGCTCCGCGTCGGGATTCTGCGCAGCCTGCTGCAAACGCAGATAGCCATAGCGTTGTTCGGTGACCCGGCGCGTATCGTCGGCACTGCGCAGGATGGTGGGACGGATGAAGATCATCAAATTCGTCTTGGTTCGCTGTTTGGCCTTGGAGCGGAACAAGGCGCCGATCGCCGGAAGGTCGCCGAGCAACGGCACTTTTTCGATCGTGCGCCGCTCGTTATCGTCGAGCAGCCCGCCGATAACGGCGATCTGCCCGTCATCGACCGTAAGCGTGGTTTCGACCTCACGCTTGTTGAGGATGAGGTCGCTATTGTCGCTCGACACCGGTCCGGCGATCGAGCTGACCTGCTGGTGCAGAAACAGCTTGATCGCGCCAGACGAATTGATCTGCGGCCTTACCTCCAACTCGATGCCGACATTTTCACGCTGCACCGTGCGAAAAGCGTTATCGAAATTCTGGCTCAGCGCCTGGCCCGTGGTAATCGGTATTTCCTGCCCCACGAGAATACGCGCTGGCTGATTATCGAGCGTGATGACGTGCGGCGCCTGGAGCAGGTTGGACGTCGTATCGGATTTTACCGCGTTGACGATAGCGCCCAGGATCGCATCCTTGCCGATATTGAATGCGCCGCCGCCGAACCCGCCGCTCGCGCCGAGGATCGAGCTGATCGCCGACTGGGCAAGCGAATCGCTGACGCTGTTGTCGGTCGTGGTGACCGTCGTCGTGCCGTTGACCGTCGTCGTCGTGGTGGCGAGCTTGCGCGCACCGATCGCGCCGGCGATGGTCAGGAGATTGGGGGCCGAATTGCTGTACGTCGTGGCGAAGCTGGGAATGCCGCTGCCCGGCAGGCCGGCAAGCAGAAACTGAACGCCAAGCTTCGAGGCCGTCGTATCGGACACCTCAGCGACGATCGCTTCGACCAGCACCTGTTCGCGGCGGGTGTCGAGTTGGCGAATGACGTCGGAAAGTTGGCGCTGCACGGCAGCGGGCGCCGCGATGACAATGGCGTTCGCCCCGGCAAATCGGGTGACGACCGACGCCGTTCGACCGCCCTCCGCCGTGACGGCGGCCTGCCCAGCGGCGGGAGTGCTGGTCGCGCCGGTGGCGGCTTGATTGAGCGGCGGAACGATATTGGTGTTCTGCTGACCCGAGCTGGACCCGCCGAAGGCCGATCCTTTGCTCGACAGCTGCGTCACGGCGGGCTGCGTCGCCGATTGGCCGACGAGCTGTTGAAGCACTGGCAAAAGCTGCTCGGCATCGGCATTTTGCAGGAAGACGACCTTGATCTCGGTATCGCTTTTGCCGCGCCTGTCCAAGTCGAGGGCGATGGCAGCTAGCCGCGCGACATTGGTCGGATCGCCGCGCAACACGATCGAGTTCGAGCCCGTCACCGCGACGACGCTTGCGCCCTGTCCGGGAGATGCACCTGAACCGCCGCCCGCGCCGCCACCGATCAACGCCTGCAAAGCGGTCGCGATGTCGCGGGCACCAGCGTTTTTGAGCGGGACGACCCGGGTAGACGCACCGTCCGTGTCGATCCGGCCGAGCACCGCGCGCACCCGACGCACGTTGTCGGCGAAATCGACCACGACGATCGAATTGCCGCCGCGGTTGGCGGTCACCGCGCCTTGCGGGCTGACCAGCGGACGCACCGTATCGACCGCCGATGCCGCATCGATCGAGCGCAGCCGGATGATCTCCGTTACGAGCGAGTTGTTGCCCGCACCGCGCGAACCGAGGTGCGAAGGCTGGGACGCGGCATTGTCGGCGGGCTGGATGCGAAACGCGCCGTTCGCGGCGGGCAACGCGATCAACCCGCTCGCCCGAAGTGTTGAAAGGAACACCTCGAAATATTCCGATTTGCTCAGCGGTCGATCGGTCACCACCGTGACCTTGCCCTGGACGCGTGCGTCGATGATGAAGGTCCGCCCGGTCACCCGCGCCGCGTCGGCGATGAAGGCACGGATGTCGGCGTCGCGCACGTTCATCGTCGTTTGCGCGACGACGGGCGCGGCAACCGCGAGCGCCACCATCGGAGCGAGCAAGTGAGCTGGGGTCAATCGGTTCATGGACTCGCGATCGTGATGACGATGGATAGGGTCTGGTTGCCGCGTTCCACGGTAATCGGCAAGGCGCCGCCCTTGGCATATTGCTGGGCTAACTGATCGAAATCGCCTGTCCCCGTCACCGCCCGGCCGCCCAGCGCCGTGACGACGTCACCCTCGCGCAGCCCTGCCTGGCGAAAAACCGCGCCAGATCCTTGCGGCCGGACGACCAGTCCGCTCACGCGCCCATTGTCGATCCGCGGGATGAAACCGATCTCCGACCGCAGTTGGGAAACCGTCGTGCCCGAGGCGGCGGTTCGTAACGGCGGCGCCGTGGCCGCAGGCAAGAGCGGAGCGCCAGGCGCGGGAGACGGTGTCGGGGGTGCATTGTCCTGCGCCAGATACACATCCTCGCTCGCGCCGCCGCGATCGATGGTCACATGGTCGAACGCGACCGACTTGAGCTTGACGCCAGACATGATCTCCTGTCCGACCGCGATACTTTGCTGAACGCCGTCGGGTCCGGCGATGATCGCCGACCCGCCGCCCATCGCCGCATCGAGCCGGGTGCCGAACAACGTGAGCCGAAGCGAGGTAACCACGGCCGGTTTGGCGTCGCCACCGCTCAGCCGGAAAAACGGGTCGGTCGATTGCAACATCGCCGATGGGGAACTCGGACCGCCCGGTTCGACCGGACGCCAGTCGCCCAAGGGCCCGACGGGCGTCACGATCGCCCAAACCAGCCGAGCGCACTGGACGGCGAGGAGCGCGATCAGCGCAAGTTCCGCCAGCGAGTAGAAATTGATGCGCGCGATGCCCCGCAACACTGATCTCGCTCGGGCATCGGGGATCAAACGCATGGAACAGCAAACCTCGATCGCACGGATGCGGGCGCAGACCGTTACAGTGCTGCCCGTCCGCTGTGAACCATATACGGTGACATCGACACTACGGACTAGCCCGGCCTGCGCCGGACTGGCACGATGGGCACCGATGGGCCACGACAATCCGACATTGATGGGCCGCTTCGGATGCGGGATGCCGGAGGATGCCATGGTCGCGCACCTGAATGCGCTCACCGGCGTCCAACGGGTACCGACGGCGAAACTGACGCTCTTTCTCCACAGGGCGTTCCTGGACGCGGCGACGTGCGACGCCTTGATCGCGCGGATCGAGGATCACCGGCGCCCTTCGACCATTTCGGACTCGAATGGCGACCCGACCTTTCGCACCAGCGAAACGTGCGATCTCGATGCGAGCGACCCCGTAGTCGCGCGCCTTGAGGCCCAGATCCTCGACTTGACCGGGCTTGATAGCCGGTACGGCGAGCCGTTGCAGGGCCAGCGCTACGAGGCCGGGCAGGAGTTCAAGCTCCACACCGATTATTTCGAGCCGTCCGGCGCGGACTATCGGCGTTATTGCGACGTCGCGGGGCAGCGGACGTGGACGGTGATGCTCTATCTCAACACCCCCCGGGCGGGCGGCGCGACCCGGTTCAAGGCGATCGACAAGATCGTCCAGCCAGAAATGGGAAAACTCCTCGCGTGGAACAATCTCCGCCCCGACGGGACACCGAATGCAGCGACGCTCCATCAGGGCATGAAGGTGCGTGCCGGGGTTAAGTACGTCATCACCAAATGGTTTCGCGAAAAACCGTGGGGCGGGTGAGCGCCAAAGGTTACGCTAGCGCGGCGTATCGCTAACCTTTCAAACCCGGTGGCAATCGTCGACGACCCCGCTTTCCGGGCGCGTCGCGTTTTCAACAATCGATCTCGGGCCAATCCGCACATCTCGATCCTGTCGGTGAACCAGGATGGCGATAGCACGAGTCGCAAGCTGTAGGACAGCGGAGACGCGAGAAGGCCTTCGCGCGACGAACCACGCGAAGGCCTTCCCATGCCCGACGGCCCTTAGAACTTGGCGGCGATCTCCAAGCCCCAGGTCCGCGGCGCGTTGAAATTGGCATAGTCGCCAAGAACTCCGCCGTAATTGGTCGAGAAGACGGCGTTCGGCGTGCATGCCGTGCCGTTGACCGATCCGCCGGCGGGGCAATAGTTCAACACGGGCGACGAATTCGCCGCCGACCGGCGATAGATATAGGTCCGGTTGAACAGGTTACGCGACCACACCGATACGGTCACCTTGTTGTGATCGGTCACCGCGATGTCAGCCAGGGCGATACGACCATTCACGACGAAGCTGGCATCGGTCTTGGTCGGCTCGAGCTGAAAGCTGTACTGGCTGCTGGCATAGTTGCCGTCCAGGTGCATGCGCACCTTCGTGCTGTCGCCGCCAACCGGGATGTCGTAATCGATCGCGCCGGACGCGGCGTGCCGCGGGGTGTAGACGATGTACAGCTGCTGCGGCGCGCCCCCTGTCAGCGGGTTCACCGCCGACGGCGCCTTCCAGTAGGTGTATGCATACGAACCCGTCAGCGTGAGGTTGCTAACCGGCCGCACCGTCAAGTCGGCTTCGATGCCGCGGATCTTGCTGACGCCGGCATTCTGCGTCTGCTCGATGTGCGAGCCGTTGGTCGGACTGCCAGCTGCTGTATCGTACTGGTCGAAGTCGAACTGGGTGTTGTTGCGGTCCATGATGTAGCCGGCAAGGTTCAGGCGAACCCGGTGATCCAGGAAGTCCATCTTGGCGCCGACTTCATACGACTTCACCGATTCCGGACCGAAGGCATTGAAGGCCTGCGAGCGGTCGTTCGCGCCGCCGGCACGGAAGCCGGTCGAGTATTTGGCGTAGAAGTGAATGTCGCGCGACGCGTCGAACGCGATGTTGAACATCGGATCAACGCGGCTGATGCTGTTGGAGAAAACGAAAGGCTGCGGGGCGTTGTTGATGATGAACAAGCGGCCACGACGCTTGTCCTTGGTGAAACGTCCACCGGCGGTGAAGTGCAGGTAATCGCCCAGATTATAGGTCAGGTTGCCGAACACCGAATAATTGTGATCGTAGGCTTCGCTATCACGCGTGATAAACTGGCAGCTGTTCGCGAACTGCGGGTTGCTGGCCGCGAGCGTGTTCGTGCACGACGGCGCGAACTGCTGATAGCCCGAATTGGCGCCGCTGATATTGCCGGTGGCGCTCGAGTCGATGATCGGGTTGCGGATTGTGTAAGCGGTGCCGGACGCGTTGAACTGGTTGCTGAGCGGCGTCGCCGCATATTCCGTCGCGTGCTCCATGAAATAATAGGCCCCGACAACGTAATCGAAGTTCGAGAAGCTACCAACCGCCTGGAATTCCTGGCTGAACTGGTGCTGGCGCAGGAACGACAGGCTGTAGCGGCTGAAGTTCGCGTTCGGTGCGAACGTGCTTCGCGCCGCGCCGCCCGAATTGTCCCACTGGTCGGTGGAGACACCGCGCCATGCCGTAATCGAGCGCAACTCGATCTCGGGCGCGATCTTATATTTCAGGTTGGCGGAAATGCCGTGCGTGATGTCCGTGCTATATTGCTGCGGCACGCCGATATCGGACACCAGCTGCCGCTCGGGATGAATGCCCTGCACCGGCGCGCGCGGCGCGATGCACACCTGGGGGTTGGGGTTGCTCGCGAGAATGGTCCCGCCGCAAGGGATCGCCACGCCCACCGTGCCGGGTACGTAAAGCTGCGAACCGACAACTCCCGTCACGGGATTGGTGTAGGTGCCGACCCGGTAGCCGTTGGGATTGTAGCTGACCAACTGGCTGAAGTTCGGCGTGTTGTCGTCCTTGGCATAATCATAGGCGATGTCGGCGGTCAGGCCCGCAAGCGGCTGCCACCGCGCGGCGACGCGCCCACCCTTACGATCATACGCGTTCCAGCCGATCGAACCCGCGAGCGGATCTTTCACCGTCGGATCCTGATGCTGATACACGCCGTCGAATTTCAGGGCGATGTTGGCAAAGCTCGGCAGGTCGAGATGCAGTTCGGCATTGCGGCTTCCGTAATTCCCCACGCCGCCGACAACGCGACCGTCAAACTCGCCGGTTGGCGCCTTGGTTACGAGCGAGAGCGCGCCACCCTCTGTGTTGCGGCCAAACAGGGTTCCCTGCGGTCCCTTCAACACCTCGATCCGCTCGATGTCGAACAGGGCGGCGTTGAGACCCTGGGTCTTACCGAGCGCGACGCCGTCGATATAGACGCTGACGCCGCCGTCACGCGCGGTCTGATTCTGGTCGTACGGCACGATGCCGCGAATGCCGATGGTCAGTGCCGACTGCCGCGCCTCGAACGTCGCGACGCGCAACGACGGCACCGAGCCGTCGGCGAGATTGAACAGGCTCTGGACGTGTCGATCGGTAATCGCCTGCGCGTTCAGCACGCTGATCGACACCGGCGTCGATTGCAGGTTTGTCTCGCGACGCGTGGCGGTGACGATGATGTCGCCGAGTTGGTTATCCGGTTGCGCGGTTTGATCGGTCGGCGGAGCGGGCTGCGAGGCGTCCGCCGCAGGCTTTGCGGCCGGGTCGGCGGGCTTGTCGCCCGCAAAGGCCGGCGACGCGATCATTGCCAGCATCGCGCTGCCAACCAGCAGAGACAAACGAAACTCGATCTTGCGCATGGGATCCCCCGACTCACGAACTGTGGTCATGCGGGGCGGCTACCGAGCGTTTACGTCAGTATTGTTACGGCTGACGTCACCAAAATGAAACAAAGACGACGATCTTTTGATTTACAGATGCTTGGTCAGTATCCGATTAATTTTGTGACCATTTGGCGACTCTTGTGTTTCATTAGCGTGACAATGCCATCGCCAACCGGTCGCGGCAAACGATCACGGCACAAGTCGATGCTCGCTCATCGTCGGGAATGGTGGGCGCGACAGGGATTGAACCTGTGACCCCACCCGTGTGAAGGGTGTGCTCTACCGCTGAGCTACGCGCCCATCGCAGCGCCTTCGCCGCAATGTACATCGTCGGGAAATCACCAACGAAACCGGGGCAGCGTCGCCGCCGCCCCGTCTATCCTCGCCTTAAGGCAGGCGGCCGAGCCTTGTCCAGTCCCGACCTGCCGCCTTGAACGGCGAATGATCAGTTTACGGCGTCCTTCAGGCCCTTGCCGGCCTTGAACTTGGGCTGGGTGGACGCCTTGATCGTCATCGGCTCGCCAGTACGCGGGTTGCGCCCGGTGGACGCCTTGCGCTTGGACACAGAAAAGGTGCCGAATCCCACCAAGCGAACCTCATCGCCCTTTTTCAGCGCGCCGGAAATCGCGTCGAACACCGCCTCGACGGCCTTGCTGGTGTCGCCCTTGCTGAGCCCGGACGTATCCGCCACCGACGCGATCAACTCTTGCTTGTTCATGCCCGAAAACCCCCGTTTTGACGATAACACTAACCCGAGTCGCGGTGCCCGGCCGAACGCGCAATAAGGCGATTCGTCGAAGCGCTGTCAAAGTAAAACGTTTGGTGGCTAGTCCCCAACTGGGCGAAAACTGTACCGTTTTAGTGATGGAGTTCGCCGCCGATCGGGGACACGCCGGGCGGTGGTTGCGCCGCCAGATCGTCCGCCTCGCTCCAGTCGATCGCGGTGAGCGGTTCGGTCAGGGCGAGCCGCAGCACTTCATCGACATGACTGACGGGAACGATCTTCAGACCATCCCGAATATTGGCCGGGATTTCAACCAGGTCCTTTTCATTTTCCTGCGGGATAAGCACCGTCCGGATCCCGCCCCGCAATGCCGCCAGCAGCTTTTCCTTCAAGCCGCCGATGGGAAGAACGCGGCCGCGCAACGTCACCTCGCCCGTCATCGCGATATCGCGCCGCACCGGCACGCCGGTCAACGTGGAGACGATCGAGGTGACGATACCCACCCCGGCCGATGGACCGTCCTTGGGCACGGCGCCTTCGGGCAGATGGATGTGCAGGTCCTTGCGATTGAAGATGCTCGGCTTGATGCCGTAACTGGGCGATCGCGCCTTGATGAAGCTGAGCGCCGTTTCGATCGACTCCTTCATCACGTCGCCCAGTTTGCCGGTCACCTTGGCCGCACCCTTACCCGGCACGGTGACGCTCTCGATCGTGAGCAATTCGCCGCCGACCTCGGTCCAGGCCAGCCCCGTTACGGCGCCGATCTGGTCTTCTTCCTCGCTCAACCCGTGACGGAATTTCTTCACGCCCGCGAACTCGGCGAGGTTTTCCGGCGTGATCGTGACGCCTTCCGCCTTGCCCTCGAGGATTTTGCGCAGCACCTTGCGCGCCAGCTTGGCGATCTCGCGTTCCAGCGTGCGGACGCCGGCCTCGCGCGTATAACCCTGGATCAGCGCGCGCAGACCTTCGGACGTCAGGACGAATTCACCGTCCTTCAGCCCGTGCGCCTCGATCTGCTTGGCGATCAGGTGCCGCTCGGCGATCTCGACTTTCTCGTCCTCGGTATATCCCTCCAGCCGGATGATCTCCATCCGGTCGAGCAACGGCTGCGGCAGGTTGAGCGTGTTCGCCGTCGTCACGAACATCACGTCCGACAGATCGAGATCGATCTCGAGATAATGATCCTGGAACTTGTTGTTCTGTTCCGGATCCAGCACCTCCAGCAGCGCCGAAGCGGGGTCGCCGCGGAAATCCTGGCCGAGCTTGTCGATCTCGTCGAGCAGGAACAGCGGGTTCGAAGCGCCGGCCTTCTTCAGGTTGGTGACGATCTTGCCCGGCAGCGAGCCGATATAGGTACGGCGATGACCGCGGATTTCGGCTTCGTCGCGCACACCGCCCAGCGATTGGCGAACGAACTCGCGGCCGGTCGCCTTGGCGATCGACTTTCCGAGCGAGGTCTTGCCGACGCCCGGCGGGCCGACGAGGCACAGGATCGGCCCTTTCAGCTTGTTGGTGCGCGCCTGGACGGCAAGATACTCGATGATACGATCCTTGACCTTTTCGAGCGCGTAGTGATCCTCGTCGAGCACCGCCTGCGCGGCGGCGATATCTTTCTTGAGCTTCGATTTCTTGCCCCAAGGCAGCCCCAGCAGGACGTCGAGATAATTGCGCACGACCGTCGCCTCGGCCGACATCGGCGCCATCGTCTTCAGCTTCTTGAGCTCCGCTGTAGCCTTGCTCCGCGCTTCCTTGGAGAGTTTGAGCGTGGCGATCTTCTGCGTCAGTTCGGCGATTTCGTCGCCCTCGCCCTCGTCGCCCTCATTACCGAGTTCGCGCTGGATCGCTTTCAACTGCTCGTTGAGATAATATTCACGCTGGGTCTTTTCCATCTGGCGCTTGACGCGACTCTTGATCTTCTTTTCGACCTGCAGGACGCCCAGTTCCCCTTCCATGAAGGCGAACACCATCTCCAGCCGCTTGCCCGGATCGCGCTCGATCAGCAGCGACTGCTTGTCGGCGACCTTGACCTGAATGTTCGCCGCAACCGAGTCGGCGAGGCGCGAAGCATCCTCGATCTCGCTGAGCTGAACCGCCGTTTCCGCCGGCAGCTTGCGATTGAGCTTGGCGTAATTCTCGAACTGGTCGATCACCGATCGCATCAATGCCGCGAGTTCGTGACTCATCGCCTCGTCGGCGGTTTCCAGTTCCTCGCTTCCTTGATCGCCTTCGAGCATCGTCACCTCGGCGATGAGGTGCCCGTCCTGCGGCGAGAGCGTTTCGAGCTTCGCGCGCAATTTACCTTCGACCAGCACGCGCACCGTGCCATCGGGGAGCTTGAGCAGTTGCAACACGGTCGCGGTGACGCCGATATCGTAGAGATCGTCGCGGCCAGGGTCGTCGTTGGCGGGGTCGAGCTGGGCGACGAGGAAGATTTCCTTGTCCGCATTCATTGCCGCCTCGAGCGCGGCGACGGACTTGTCGCGACCGACGAACAGCGGCACGATCATATGCGGAAAGACGACGATGTCGCGCAGCGGCAAGACGGGGTAGGTATTGGTCATGGATACTCCGATAGCGCCAAAACGCGGTGCTCTTGTCGTCTTATATGGTGATAGTAAGCGTTCCATCAATCGGTACGCGCGTGCCGCCCTCGCATCGCTGCTGGTATGCCTTACCGCCGCGTCGCTGCCCGGCAAAGGCGAGCCGGCGATCAGCGCGCAGACGCAGCGCTCCGGCGGTTCCATCGACCCTGAGCAGGCCAAGCTCCGCTTCGACGCGGCGGACTTGTCCTTCGAGGTGCTTCCAGGGACCGAAACGGTCAACGGCGTGGCGATCCTGTACTTCACGGCCAAGGCGCCGCTGGACCGGCTGGTGATCGATCTCGACCGCAACCTGGGGCCCAAGGCGGTTGCAATCGACGGCGTCGGCCTGTCCCGTTCGGCGTTCGTCAATCCCGAGGGAAAACTGATCATAACCCTGCCCCGCCGGATCGCCGCCGGCGGCAAGGTCACCGCGACAATCACTTATGGCGGTCAGCCGCATGTCGCGGTGCGCGCGCCGTGGGATGACGGCATGGTCTGGGCGAAGACGCCGGACGGGCGCCCGTGGATCGCGTCCACCTCGGAAGGCTATGGGTGCGACATATTGTGGCCTTGTCTGGACTTTCCGACCGGCGAACCCGGGGTCGTGACGACCCACATCACCGTGCCCAAGGGCCTGAAAGCACCCTCGAACGGCGTCTCGCTCGGCATCGATACGCTTGCCGACGGGCGAACGACCTGGAACTGGCGGATCAAGCATCCCAACACCTATGCCATCGCGCTCAACGTCGCGCCCTATGAAGTAATCTCGGTGACCTACCGTAGCCGATACGGCAACGACATTCCGATGTTCTACTGGTACTTGCCCGGCGAGAAGGAGAAGGCCGAGAAGCTGTTCGCCGAATTCGCGCCGACGCTCGATTTCTACGAGACAAATGTCGGTCCCTACCCATGGTCCGATGAAAAGATGGGCGTGGTCGAAACGCCGTATCTCGGCATGGAGCATCAGACGATCAACGGCTACGGCAATGCCTATAAAAGGGCTCCGGAGGGCTTTGACTGGCTGTTCCAGCACGAGTTTGGGCACGAATGGTTCGGCAATCAACTGACCGCCGCCGACTGGGACGATTACTGGCTTCACGAGGGCTATGAACAATACATGCAGCCGCTCTACGGCCGCTGGCGCGAGGGCGAAGCGCGCTACGCCGTGATGATGGACGATCAGCGCGGCAAGATCCTCGACCGGCGCCCGATCGTTTCGGGTAAAAGCCGCACCGAAGAGGACGTGTATGAGCTCGACCATGGCGGGCCGGGTCAGGACATCTATTATAAGGGCGCGTGGATGCTGCATACGCTGCGCAACCTGATCGGCGACAAGGCCTTTTGGGATGTGACCAGGCTCGAAGTCTATGGCCGCCTCGATCCTCGTCCCGGCAATTTTGGTCCACGCTACGGAACGACGGCGGAATATGAGCGCAACGTCCAGCAAGTGACGGGCAAGGATTACGGCTGGTTCTTCGACGTCTATCTGCGTCAGGCCGCCTTGCCTGAGTTGGTCGAGACGCGCCGCGGCAACCGGCTCGATCTGCACTGGCAAGCACCGGGCGGATTACCGTTTCCGATGCCGGTCGAGGTTGCGTTGAACGACGAGGTCATCCGGCTTGCGATGATCGGCGGATCGGGAAGTATCGTCGTTCCGGTAGACGCCCATGTCGTCGTCGATCCCCGCAGCCGAGTTCTCAAACGTTCCGTCGCGCTCGAGCAATATCAGGCATGGCGCGAAGACCAGGCCAACGCTTCGAAATGAGCGCCCGGCGAACGAAGCCCCATGCTTAGCCTGCTTCCCGTCAGTCGCGTCGGCCTTCCCGGCCTTGCCGCGTGCGCGATCGGTTTCGTGCTGTTCGTGGGCGCGGTGCTGATCGCCCGAGCGCGCGCCGCCAGCGCAGGCGAAACAGCCGTCGCGCGCAAGGCTCCGGCATCGTGGATCTGGATCGTGATGCAGGGCCTCGGCACCTGCGTCGCCGGCTTCGGCCGGGTCGATGTGACACTGGATCCGTTGTCTTTCGCCGCGTTGTCGCAGGCCGCGCTTGTTCTAGCCCTGATGCTGGGTGCGGTGGCCCTGTTCAACGCTTCGTCGCGCGCGATGGGAAAGAACTGGAGCCTCGTGGCGCGGACGCGCGAAGACCACCAACTCGTCCAGACCGGCCCCTTCGCCTTCGTGCGCCATCCGATCTACGTCGCCATTTTCATGTTCATGGTCGCGATGGCGATCGCCTACGGCCATGTCGCGAACCTGATCGTCGCGATACCCGTATATACGGCCGCGACGCGGCTACGCGCGGGCCATGAAGAGCGCCTGTTGCGCGAGCAATTCGGCGCGGCTTACGATGCCTATGCGGATCGGGTTAAGCGCTTCATTCCCGGAATATTCTGACACCGGTTACGGGACTACGGCTCTCGCCAGTCCCACACCTTCGCTATCGACCGGCCCCGGCCTATGCCGCGCCGGCGCCGGCCTTGTCCTTTTTGGCGTAGACGCGGATCGGCTCCTTGCGACCTTCGATCACGTCGCCATCGATCATCACCTCGTCGATCGAATCCATGCTCGGCAGGTCGAACATCGTGTCGAGCAGGATGCCCTCCAGGATCGAGCGCAGTCCGCGCGCGCCGGTCTTTCGGTCGATCGCCTTCCTGGCGACCGTCACCAGCGCGTCGTCGGTGAAGCCGAGCTTCACATCCTCCATGTCGAACAGTTTTTGATACTGCTTGACC
This sequence comes from Sphingomonas sp., assembly GCA_039916765.1. Lineage (GTDB taxonomy): Bacteria > Pseudomonadota > Alphaproteobacteria > Sphingomonadales > Sphingomonadaceae > Sphingomonas. The sequence continues at coordinate 1,386 of JBDSKT010000230.1, read as the reverse complement.
AGCGCGTTCTTCGGCTCGGTGAGGATGGTGACGAGTGCCGGGATATCCAGATCTTCGAGGGTAGCGATGACTGGCAATCGGCCGACGAATTCCGGGATCAGACCGAACTTGAGCAGATCCTCGGGTTCGACCGACTTGAGCGTCTCACCGGTGCGACGTTCCTCGGGCGCGGCGACATAGGCGCCGAAGCCGATCGACTTGCCCTGCAAGCGGTCGCCAATGATCTTTTCGAGGCCGGAAAAGGCACCGCCGCAAATGAACAGGATGTTGGTCGTATCGACCTGGAGGAATTCCTGCTGCGGATGCTTGCGGCCACCTTGTGGCGGCACGCTTGCCGTGGTGCCCTCCATCAGCTTCAAGAGCGCCTGCTGGACCCCCTCGCCCGACACGTCGCGCGTTATCGATGGGTTCTCGGCCTTGCGGCTGATCTTGTCGATCTCGTCGATATAGACGATGCCGCGCTGCGCACGCTCGACGTTATAATCAGACGCCTGGAGCAGCTTGAGGATGATGTTCTCGACATCCTCGCCAACGTAACCAGCTTCGGTCAGCGTCGTTGCGTCGGCCATCGTGAACGGCACGTCGAGGATGCGCGCCAGCGTCTGCGCGAGCAACGTCTTGCCGCAGCCGGTCGGCCCGACGAGCAGGATGTTCGACTTGGCGAGTTCGACATCGGCGCCCTTCTGGCCGTGGTTGAGGCGCTTGTAGTGATTGTGCACCGCGACCGAGAGCACCCGCTTGGCGCGCTTCTGGCCGATGACGTAATCGTCGAGCACGTCGCAGATTTCCTGCGGCGTCGGCACGCCACCATCCTTCTTCGACACCAGCGCCGACTTCGTCTCCTCGCGGATGATGTCGTTGCACAGCTCCACGCACTCGTCGCAGATGAAGACGGTCGGTCCGGCAATCAGCTTGCGCACCTCATGCTGCGACTTGCCGCAGAACGAACAATATAGCGTGCTCTTCGAATCGCCGCCGCTGAGCTTCGTCATTCAATCACCTTTCGCGCCAACACACGGCGCCACCGGAAGGCGGCCATGATAGACCGCGCCGCTTGTATCCGACAATCGTCAAAATCGCCTTAGGCCGACCGCACCAAAATGCCGTTATGAAGCTGGCAGGACCGGCGGCGCGGAATCATCGGCCACCGCGGGACGCTTGTCGAACACTTCGTCGATCAAGCCAAACTCCCTGGCTTCCTCGGTCGACATGAACTTGTCGCGGTCCATCGCGCGCTCGATCTCGTCGAGTGGCTTGCCGGTATATTTCGCATACAGCATGTTGAGATCGTGGCGCATGCGCAAGATCTCGCGCGCCTGAATTTCGATGTCCGCCGCCATGCCTTGCGCCCCGCCCGACGGCTGATGGATCATGATCCGCGAGTTG
>JBDSKT010000229.1:0-3117 GCA_039916765.1 Sphingomonas sp. | reverse complement strand
ATGCGCGAGCGCATTCCCGAAGCGCGTTTGGCGCACGCGCCGGTGCCGGGTTGGAGCAAAGCAACAGGATGACCGAGTGACCAAGCAATACGATGCGCTGATCATTGGCGGCGGGCATAACGGCCTCGTCTGTGCATTCTACTTGGCACGCTCCGGCATGAAGGTACGCGTGCTCGAGCGTCGCCACATCGTCGGCGGGGCGTGTGTGACAGAGGAATTCGCGCCCGGCTTTCGCAATTCGACCGCGAGCTACACCGTGAGCCTTCTCCGGCCCAAGGTAATCGCGGACATGCGGCTGCACGATCGTGGTTTTCGCGTGATCGAACGGACGATCTCGAACTTCTTCCCTTTCCCCAACGCGTATTTGAAGCTGGGCGGTGGCACCAAGCGCACCCAAGCCGAATTTGCGCGATTTTCGGCCAAGGATGCCGCCGTTTTTCCTGCCTATGAAGACGCGCTGGAACGGGTTGCGGCGGTACTGCGCGACCTTGCGCTCAAGACACCGCCCAATGCCGGCGGCGGGGTCGGCGCGCTGCTAGCCGCGGCGGCGCAAGGGCGGCGGCTGGCCGGGATGCCGATCGAGGCGCGGCGCGACGTGCTCGACCTGTTCGTCAAATCGGCGCGCGAGTTCCTCGATCATTGGTACGAGGATGATCACGTCAAGACCGCCTTCGCGTTCGATGCGGTGGTCGGCAATTATGCCGGGGTGAGCACGCCGGGCTCAGCTTATGTGTTGCTCCACCATGTTTTTGGCGAGGTCAACGGCAAGAAGGGCGCGTGGGGCCATTCGGTCGGCGGCATGGGCGCGATCACGCAGGCGATGGCCTCTGCGTGCATCGATGCCGGCGTCGAGATCAGCCTTGAGGCGCCGGTCGCGCGCGTGCTGGTGGAGGGCGGGCGTGCCGTCGGCGTGCGATTGGAAGGCGGCGAGGAGATTGCAGCGCCGATCATTGCTGCAAATGTCGGCCCGGCATTGTTATACCGCCAGCTTATCGAGGGCGGCGATCTCACACCCGATTTCCGGCGCCGGATCGACGGGTTCAAGACTGGATCGGGAACCTTCCGGATGAATGTCGCGCTGAGCGAATTGCCCGATTTCACCGTTCTGCCGAGCAGGCGGTGTGCCGAACATCACAGTGCCGGGATCGTCATCGCGCCGGGAATGGATTATATGGACCGCGCATTCGACGATGCGAAGACGCATGGTTGGTCGAAGGAGCCGGTCGTCGAGATGACGATCCCCTCCACCGTCGACGACGGTCTTGCGCCGCCCGGCGCGCATGTCGCGACACTGTTCTGCCAACAATTTGCGCCCGAACTGCCCGATGGCCGAAACTGGGACGACGAACGCGAGGCGGCGGCGGACGATATCATCGATTGCGTCACGCGCCACGCACCCAATTTCAAGTCGTCGGTGATCGCGCGGCAGATCCATTCGCCGCTCGATCTGGAGCGCAAGTTCGGCCTGATCGGCGGCGACATCTTCCACGGGCGCATGTCGCTCGATCAATTGTGGTCGGCGCGTCCGGTGCTCGGGCATGGCAATTACCGCGCGCCCATTCCTGGCCTGTACATGTGCGGATCGGGCACCCACCCCGGCGGTGGCGTGACCGGCGCGCCGGGTCACAACGCAGCGCATGAGATTTTGCGCGACCGCTCGCTGCTGGGGAGGCTAAGGCGCTGGACCTAACGCGACCAGCGCCGCCGCCTACACTTTTCCGCGCGCTATTTCCCGCCCGCCGCGATCCAGGCGTCTATCTTCTTCTCCAGCACCGTCATCGGCAGCGAGCCGGTGTCTAGTACCTGAGCATGGAACGCTCGCGGATCGAACTTCGCACCCAGCGCAGCCTTGGCCTTGGCCTTGGTGCGAGCGATGGTCAGCTGGCCGATCTTATAGGCGAGCGCTTGGCCAGGGATCGCGATGTACCGTTCGACTTCGGCCGTCGCGTCGGTGCGCGCCATCGGAGAATTGTCGAGCATGTAGGCAATGGCTTGGTCGCGCGTCCAACCCTTGGCGTGGATGCCGCTATCCACGACGAGGCGCATCGCACGCAGCATCTCATCGTTCAGTCCGCCCATTCGTTGATAGGGGTCGGTCTCCATGCCTAGATCGTGCCAAAGGCTTTCCGAATAGAGCGCCCAGCCCTCGACATAAGCGGTATTTCCGCCAAACCGCATGAAGGCGGGAAGCGCGGTATTTTCCTGCGCCAGGCTGATCTGGAAATGGTGCCCCGGCACACCTTCGTGAAGAAACAGCGTTTCCATTTCCCAGGTGTAGCGCGAGGGAAGATCGTAAGTGTTGTAATAGAACACACCGGGTCTCGCGCCGTCCGGCGTGCCGCCCTGATACGAGCCGCCGGCATCGGTCTTTTCCTTGAACGCCGGCACGGGACGTATTTCCAGCCTTGTTTTCGGTACCAGGGAGAATTGCTCGGGAATGCGCTGATAGATGCGCTTCTCGATCGATTCATACCCCTCGCGCAGCTTTTCGGCCGATTGCGGCTCGAAGCGCTTGTCAGTGCGCAGGAAGGTGAAGAATTCGGGCAAATTCCCCTTGAAGCCGACAGCTTGCTTCTGGATTTCCATTTCCTTGAGAATCCGCGCCACCTCGGACAGGCCGAGCTGATGAACGGCATCCGCCGTCATGGGCAGCGTCGTGCGCTGTTCGATCAAATAGGCATAGAGCTTCGTTCCGCCGGGGATCGCCGATAGCCCGACCGTGTCTCGCGCCTTGGGCAGATATTCGTTCGCGAGGAAGTCGCGCACGCGTTGTTCGGCCGGAATGATCACGTCGCGGATTTGCGCCGCATAGGCCGCGCGCAACCGCGCTTGGTCGGCCGCGCCTACGGCATCGGGGAATTTTTTCATCGGACCATAGAAGGTCGATCCCTCGACGCCTTCCTTGATGAGGTTGTCGAACTGCCCGATCATATTCGTCACGACGAGCTTGGGCTGGACGATTCCGTCCTTCATTCCCTGCCGTAGCCCACTGATCGCGCGATCGAGCAGTTTGGCATAATCGGCGTTGCGCTTCAGGTTGTTCTCGTAATCGAGCAGCGTCTTGAACGGCGCGGCGCCTTGGCCGGAGGCGAAATCCGGATAGAAGGTCTGAAATCC